>JAJFFI010000292.1 GCA_021776755.1 Alphaproteobacteria bacterium
GCGGTGCCGGTCGCGGGCGGCAACCCGGACTTCCTCGCCTGGATCGGGCAAGAGGCGGACGGGGCGAAACGCTAGGCTTTCGAGCTGTCCTTCTCGGCAAGACGCTTGAGCGCCTCCATCACCTTCTTCCGGTACTCGGGATCCCACGAGACGCGGCTGGAGTCGACCTCGGCCGGATCCTTGATGTTTTTCGGATCGTAGGGCTTGCCGACCAGATGGCCGCGGGGCGCGCCGCTGTTTCTCTCTGAACCCATGACATCATTATCCATGCTGCATATGGCGTCCCCTGGGCCTGATTATGACCAGATCGCGATGGAATTAGAAGGCCTTAGCTGCCAAGCCTGAGCGGGAAGCTGCGATAGCGGCCGAAGCCGGGGGGCATCATCCAGTGCCCGTGGGCGTTGCGAACGTTAAACCCGGCATGGGCGCTGCAGCTGCACCGCTTGTCGCCGGGGCCAGGGCAGACGCCGAAATCGGTGCGTAACCCGTGCCAATCATCCTCGTCCATCTCATAGCCGATATGGGTCCAGCTCTCCCGGGCGCCGCGGCGCGATTCGGAATAGACGCCGCCGGCCTTGAACCCGCAATCCGGACATTCGAGCAGCTGAAGCTGGATTTCGTCGGCACCCGAGTCCGGCGGAAGTTCGAGCTTGGCGGCGATCTCGAGGGTCGGCTCGCCGCATTCGGGGCATTCGAAGGCCATGCCGGGCGCGCTATTCGGCGGCCGCGCGGCGGGCGCCTGCCGCGAGCGTGAGCGCCTGATCGAGATCGGCGACGATATCATCGACCGTTTCGATCCCGACAGAGATCCGCACAACATCCGGACCCGCACCGGTCGCTATCTGCTGCGCCTCGTCGAGCTGGCGGTGGGTGGTGGAGGCCGGGTGCAGGATGAGACTGCGGGTGTCGCCGACGTTGGCGAGATGCGACAGCAACTCGCAGCTCTCGACCAGCCGGACGCCGGCCTCGTAGCCGCCCTTGAGCCCGAACGTGAAGACCGGACCCACTCCCCGGGGCATGTATTTTTTCGCCAGATCGTGCTGCGGGTTTGCCGGCAGGCCGGCCCAGGACACCCAGTCGACGGCCTCGTGACCGTCGAGATACTCGGCGACCACGCGGGCATTCGCGACATGGCGCTCCATCCGCAGCGGCAGCGTCTCGATGCCCTGCAGGATCAGGAAGGCGTTGTTCGGCGCGAGCGTCGAGCCGAGATCGCGCAAGCCCACGGCGTGGTTCTTCATCGTGTAGCCGAAGTCGCCGAAGGTCTCGTAGAAGGTGAGGCCGTGGTACGCCGGGTCGGGTTCGGTCATCGAAGGAAACTTGTCGTTCTGGCCCCAGTCGAACTTGCCGCTCTCAACCACCACACCGCCCATCGCACTGCCGTGCCCGCCGAGGAACTTGGTGAGCGAATGGATGACGATGTCGGCCCCCCATTCGAACGGGCTGCAAAGCCAGGGTGAGGCCATCGTGTTGTCGATGATCAGCGGGATGCCGTGGGATTTCGCGATCTCGGCAAGCGCCGCGATGTCCACCAGCACGCCACCCGGATTGGACAGGCTTTCCGCGAAAATAGCCTTCGTTTTCGGGGTTATGGCGTTGGCGACCAGCTGCGGTTCGCGGGCGTCGACGAGGATGCCATGCCAGTCGAACCGCTTGAAGGTGTGCGAGAACTGGGTCAGCGAGCCGCCATAAAGATGCATCGAGGCGACGATTTCGTCGCCGGGGCCGAGCAGTGGAAACAACGCCAGCATCTGCGCCGCGTGCCCGGAGGAGCAGGCGGTGGCGGCGCGCCCGTTCTCGATGCTCGCGACCCGTTCCTCGAGGGCGGCGACGGTCGGGTTGGTCAGGCGCGAATAGATGTAGCCGAAGGTCTGCAGGTTGAAGAGCGAGGCCGCGTGGTCGACGTCGTCGAACACGTAGGACGTGGTCTGATAAATCGGCATGTTGCGCGCCCCCGTCATCGGGTCGGGCGGGGTGCCGGCATGCAGTGCACGGGTTTCGAAGCCGAAGGTTTTTTTCGTGTCGCCGGTCACGTTGAAACCGTCTCTGGGCCGTCATTTTGACCGAGCGAGGGACGCGAGCGCGCGGAGAAATCTTCGGCAAGCCGGAACAAGATTTCTCCGCTTCGCAATGCTGGCGCATTGCTTCGGTCGAAATGACGAGTGGGGAGAGGGCCGAACATCATGCGATCAGCTTCCGGCGGCGCGACGTGATGATGCCGGAATTGATCCCGCCCCAGGCAAGCTCGCCGCAGAGGCGGCCGTATTCGATCTTCACGCAGCGGTCCATCACCACATCGAAACCGGCTGCGGCCGCGGTCGCGGCAGCCTCGTGGTGGATGACGCCGAGCTGCATCCAGATGCACGAGATGCCCTTGTCTTCCTTGAGCGCGACGGCCTCGTCGACGATCGCCGGAACTGCCTCGGGCTTGCGGAAAATATCCACCATGTCGAAACGGTGCGGGACGTCGGAGAGCGCGGCGTAGGCCGTCTCGCCGAGGATTTCGCCGCCCGTGGCTGCGATCTTCGGGTTCACCGGGATGATGCGAAACCCCTTGGTCTGCATATATTTCGAGGCAAAGCTCGACGGCCGGTTCCAGTTGTCGGAGAGACCGACGACCGCGATCACCCGGCAGCGCGCGAAGATCTCGCAGATGTATTTGTCGGAATAGACCAGCGGGGCCGTGACGGTATCCGGCATCAGCGGTGTTTCCATTCCGGCGCGCGTTTTTCGAGGAAGGCGTCGATGCCCTCGCCGGCGTCATCGGTCATCATGTCGCAGGCCATGTTGTCGGCCGCGAACTCATAGGCGCTTCCGAGATCGAGGCCGAGCTGACGGTAGAACATCGCCTTGCCGCTCGCCACTGTCACCCGGGATTTCTCGACGATTCGGCCGGCAATGTAATCGACCGCGCGGTCGAGATCCCCGGGCGAGACCACGTGGTTGACGAGGCCCATCCGGTAGGCGTTTTGGGCGTCGACGATGTCGCCGGTGAAGAGCATCTCGAAGGCGTGCTTGCGGGAGACATTGCGCGACAATGCCACCGAGGGCGTCGAGCAGAAGAGACCGTTGCTGATGCCGTTGGTCGCGAACTGTGCGTCCGTTGACGCGAGCGCCAGATCGCAGGTCGCAACGAGCTGGCACCCGGCGGCGGCCGCAATCCCGTGGACCCGCGCGATCACCGGCTGCGGCATCGCGACGATGGTCCGCATCATCCTCGAGCAGCGCGCGAACAGATCCTCGTAATAGGTCTTGAGGGGATTGGCGCGCATTTCCTTCAGGTCATGTCCGGCGCAGAACGCCTTGCCGGCGGCAGCCAGGACGACAACGCGGATGCTCTCGTCCGCGGCGATGGCGTCGAGTTCGGTCTGGAGCGCGTCGAGCAGCGCCTCTGACAGCGCATTGAAGGACTTTGGCCGGTCGAGGGTGAGAGTCGCGATTCCGTCGGCATCGTCGCGCTGCAAGACCGGCTCGTTTGTCAGATCTGCGTTTCCATCCATAGGCTTACGTCCGTTTGTGACCGTTGTTGCGGAAATCGATTCCGCACGAAATGTTGGCTTTTGTTAGCATTTTTCGCAGCTGTCGTCGCGGATTCCCGCGCCAGATCAGCGTTCACGCCATATGGTGCATTTTTTCCTAAAATCAAGAACGTAATTCATGCGCCGCGTTTGATCTTCTCGATCGCTTCGTGGAGGGCCGAGAGATAGGCCGAGCGGTCTTTCTGGGAGAAAGGCGGCGGGCCGCCGGTGACGGCGCCGTCCGCGACCGGGCTGGCGCGGAGGTTGTCCATCAGGTCGCGGGTGGCGAGTGCCATGCCGATGGAAGCCTCGTCGAAGCGCCGCCCATTGTGGCCGAGGACGGTGGCGCCGGACTTAACGCAGCGGTCGGCGAGTGGGATATCGCCGGTGACCACGACATCACCCGCGCCGGCGCGCTCGGCGATCCAGTCATCGGCGGCATCGAACGCCTTGCCGACGACGACGAGTTCGACCCAGTCGACCCGGGGCACGCCCATCCAGTCGTTGGCGACGACCTTGACCGGCCAGCCGTGCCGTTCGGCGACCTTCCAGGTCTCCGGCTTCACGGGGCAGGCGTCGGCGTCGAGGTAGATGGTGTTGGGCATGGGGATTGTTTATTGGAGAGACGGACGGTCGATCAACAATTGATCCCCTCTCCCCGAATGGGGGAGAGGGGAATTCGTGCGGCTCCCAATTCAGCCTTTCGGTTCGATCAGCAGGAAGCGGGCTTCGCCGCCTTCGGGCGCGGCCTTGTGTTCGAGGTTTGCGGGGACATGGAGGATGTCGCCGGCGGCGAGCGCCTGGCGGTTGCCGTCGCGGGTTTC
>JAJFFI010000293.1 GCA_021776755.1 Alphaproteobacteria bacterium
GGCGGCTTTGAGCGCGGCGGCGTCGGTGGGGGGGATGATGCCGCCGACGACGACGGGGACATCCGTCAGGCCTTTTTCGCGCAGGAGCGTGAGCACGTCGGCGACGAGCTTGGTGTGGCTGCCCGAGAGGATCGAGAGGCCGATGACGTGGACGCCTTCCTCGAGTGCGGCGTTGGCGATCTGGCTCGGCGTGAGGCGGATGCCTTCGTAGACCACCTCCATGCCGGCGTCGCGGGCGCGGACGGCGATCTGCTCCGCACCATTCGAGTGGCCGTCGAGGCCGGGCTTGCCGACCAGCATCTTGAGCCGCCCGCCGATCCGGCCCGAGACTTCCTCGACGCGTTTCCGGACGGTGGCGAGGCGTTCGGCGCCGGCGGCGGAGGATGCCGCCCCCACGCCCGCCCCTCCAACACCGGTCGGCGCGCGGAAATCGCCGAAGATGTCGCGAAGCGTCGTGCCCCATTCGCCGGTGGTGACGCCGGCGTGGGCGCAGGCGATGGAGGCTTCCATGATGTTGCTGCCGTCCTTCGCGGCGGCGGCGAGATCGGCGAGCGCTGTGTCGACCTTGGCCTGGTCGCGGCTGGCGCGCCAGGCTTCGAGGGAGGCGATCTGCTCGGCCTCGGCCTCGGTCGAGGGCGCCATGAAGCCGCCGTCCTCGCCCGACAGCAACGGCGAGGGCGCTGACTCGGTCCATTTGTTGACGCCGACGACGACCTGCTCGCCGGCCTCGATGGCGGCAAGGCGCCGGGCGTTCGAGGCGACGAGCTCCTGCTTCATGTAGGCGATGTTGTCGACCGCACCGCCCATGCCTTCGATTTTCGCAAGTTCCGCGCGGGCCTGATCCATCAATGCTTGGACCTTCGCCTCGATCTCGGTCGAGCCGTTGAAGATATCGCCGTATTCGAGCAGGTCGGTCTCGTAGGCGACGATCTGCTGCAGGCGGAGCGACCATTGCTGGTCGAACGGGCGGGGCAGGCCGAGCGCCTCGTTCCAGGCCGGCAGCTGCACCGCGCGGGCGCGGGCGTCCTTCGACAAGGTGACGGCGAGCATCTCGAGCAGGATGCGGTAGACGTTGTTCTCGGGCTGCTGTTCCGTAAGGCCCAGCGAATTGACCTGTTCGCCATAGCGGAAGCGCCGGAGCTTGGCGTCCTCGACGCCGTAGCGCTCGCGGCAGATCTCGTCCCAGAGCCGGGTGAAGGCCCGCATCTTGCACATCTCGGTGATGAAGCGGACGCCGGCGTTGACGAAGAACGAGATGCGCCCGACGACGGTCGGGAAGTCCTCGGTCGGGACCTTTTCGCGCACCGCATCCAGCACCGCGACGGCGTTGGCGAGCGCGAAGGCGAGCTCCTGCTCGGGCGTGGCGCCTGCTTCCTGCAGGTGATAGCTGCAGATGTTGGTCGGGTTCCACTTCGGCAGTTCGCGGTACGTGAAGGCGATCACGTCGGAGGTGAGCCGCATCGAGGGCGCGGGCGGGCACATGTAGGTGCCGCGGGAGAGATATTCCTTCAGCACGTCGTTCTGGCAGGTGCCGGCGAGATCGGCGCGCTTCGCCCCTTGGCGCTCGGCGGCCGCGATGTAGAGCGCCATCAGCCAGGCGGCGGGCGCGTTGATCGTCATCGACGTGTTCATCTGGCCAAGCGGGATGCCGTCGAACAGCGTTTCCATGTCGCCGAGATGCCCGATCGGCACGCCGACCTTGCCCACCTCGCCCGCCGCCAGCGTGTGGTCGGCGTCGTATCCGGTCTGGGTCGGCAGGTCGAAGGCGACCGAGAGGCCGGTCTGGCCGCGCTCCAGATTGGTGCGATAGAGCGCGTTCGAGGCCGCCGCGGAACTGTGGCCGCTGTACGTGCGGAAAATCCAGGGGCGGTCTGTGGGGGCTCGATCCTTGGGGAGACGATCATTCGGTGTCTGCTGGTCAGTCATGGCTGATTTCCGCACTTCAAACGCAGGTTAAGGACCGGGCCGCGGGCGCGCGGTAGCTATATTGCAATGCACAATACCGATGCGGCGGACATCTGACAATATTGCGCTGCGCCCGAATGCAGCGCCGGAAAGCCAGTGTTTAGAACAATTCCAATCCGTTGACGCTTTCCCGGCATATTGTCATAGTGCGATCATCCCGGACGGAAACCGCCGGACAGCTTCGACCGAACCCCAGGAACGCAAGAGGACTCCCATGACCAAGCAACCGTTCAAGGCCGACATCGAGAAAATCCGCGAGCGCGCCCGCGCGAAGATGATGGATGGCGCGGTGACCGACGAATATCTCGCCGACAAGGACAAGGTGATCGACGTTCTGCAGCAGGTTCTGGCGACCGAAACGGTCTGCGTGCTCCGCTACAAGAACCACTATCACATGGCGACCGGCATCAATGCGCCACAGGTCGCGGCCGAATTTCTCGAGCATGCCGCCGACGAACAGGCCCATGCCGACATAGTCGCCGGACGGATCACCCAGCTCGGCGGCAATCCAAACCTCAACCCCGAAGGCCTGCACACCCGCAGCCATGCGGAATATGTCGAGGCCGAAACCCTCAAGCAGATGCTGGAAGAGAACCTGGTCGCCGAGCGCATCGCGATCTCGACCTACTCCGAGATCGTCCGCTGGCTCGGCAACGACGACACCACGACCCAGCAGATCATCAAGGAGTTGCTGAAGGACGAGGAGGAGCACGCGGA
>JAJFFI010000294.1 GCA_021776755.1 Alphaproteobacteria bacterium
CCAGCCCAAAGCGTGCGGGCCTCGCTATCCTGATCGACCCGGCGGTCGTCGTGCCGCTGATCGTCTTCGGCCGCAAGGTGCGGCTGCTGACGCGCTCGAGCCAGGATCGCCTCGGCGATGTCGCGGCCCACGCCGAGGAAACCATGAGTGCCGTCCGCACGGTGCAGGCCTTCGGCAACGAGCCGCGCGCGCGGGACCGCATGGACGAGACCGCAGAAGATGCCTTCACGGTCGCCGGCAAACGCGTGCGCGCCCGGGCCCTGCTCGCGGGTTTCGGCATCCTGTTCGTGTTCGCCGCCGTCGGCGTGCTGCTCTGGATCGGGGGGCGGGACCTGATCGCCGGGCGCATCACGGCCGGCGAACTCTCGGCTTTCGTCTTCTATGCCGTTGTGGTCGCAAGCTCGGTCGGCATCATGAGCGAATTCTATGGCGACCTGCAGCGCGCGGCCGGCGCCGGCGAGCGCCTGATCGAATTGCTCGAGACCGTGCCTGCCATCGCGGCCCCGGCCAGTCCGGTGGCCCTTCCCGCGCCGCCCGTCGGCGCGGTCGCGTTTGAGAACGTGACGTTCGCCTATCCCTCGCGCCCCGACCGGCCCGTGCTGCATGATTTCACCTTGCGGGTGGAACCCGGCGAGCGGGTGGCCCTGGTGGGTCCTTCGGGTGCGGGAAAGACCACCGTGTTTCAACTGCTGTTCCGCTTCTACGATCCGGTCGAGGGCGCGGTGACGGTCGACGGCGTCGATGTGCGCGAGGCCGATCCGGCCGACGTCCGCGCAAGACTGGCGCTCGTTCCGCAGGAGCCGGTGATCTTTTCGGGCGACATCCGCACCAACATCGCGTTTGGCCGCCCCGGCGCCGACGAGGCCGCAATTCGCGCCGCCGCCGATGTCGCGGCCGCCAGCGAGTTCATCGACCGGCTGCCCGAGGGCATGGCGGCGCAACTGGGTGAGAAAGGCGTGCGGCTCTCGGGCGGCCAGCGCCAGCGCCTAGCGATTGCCCGCGCCGTGCTGCGTGACCCTCCGGTGCTGCTGCTGGACGAAGCGACCAGCGCCCTTGATGCCGAAAACGAACGCCTCGTGCAATCGGCCCTCGATCGCATCATGGCCGGGCGCACAACGCTGGTGATCGCGCACCGCCTCGCCACCATCCAGAAGGCCGACCGCATCGTCGTCATGGACCAGGGCCGCATCGTCGAGACCGGCCGTCACGAGGACCTGATCCGCCAGGACGGCCTCTACGCCCACCTTGCCGCGCTGCAGTTCGACCAGGCGCCCGCGCGCGAACCCGGCCAGGCGGCGGAATAAGCCGCCAGCCAAATCGTCATTTCGACCGAGCGAAGCGAGCGGAGAAACCGCTTTACGGTGCGTCCGCCGGTCTCCGTATTCAAACATCGAAAAGCGATTTCTCCGCTACGCATTGCTGGCGCAATGCTCCGGTCGAAATGACAGATTAAAAGGTACCAGGTACCTTTCTAAGAGTGATGCTTACCGCTGGTCGAACTTGAGCTCGATGCGGCGGTTCTTGCGGAGCTCCTCGGGGCTCTTGCCCCGCACCAGCGGCTGGAACTCGCCGAAGCCGGTGGCCGCCAGGCGCTCGGGCGGGATGCCCTGAGCGACGAGGAATTTCACGACCGACACGGCACGCGCGGTCGACAGCTCCCAGTTCGACGGGAACGCCTCGGTCTGGATCGGGCGCACATCGGTGTGGCCGTCGACGCGCAGCACCCAGTTGATCTCCGGCGGGATTTTTTCGCCCAGTTCCTTCAGCGTCTCGGCGAGCTTGGCGATCTGCTCCATGCCGCCCGGCCGGAGTTCGGCGAACCCTGAATCGAACAGGACCTCCGACTGGAAGACGAACCGGTCGCCGACGATTCGGATATCGTCCCGGTCGGCGAGAATTTCACGCAGTTTGCCGAAGAATTCCGAGCGGTACTTCTGCAACTCGATGGCCTTGGCGGCGAGCGCCTTGTTGAGCCTGTCGGTCAGCTTGTCGACCTCGAGTTCCTTGTCCTTGTTCTTGGCTTCCGACGCCTCCAGCGCTTCCTGGATCGAAGCCAGCTGGGTCCGGAGTTCGGCGATCTGCCGGTTCAGCAGATCGAGCCGCGCCTGCACCTCGATCGCTTCCTTCGTGGCCTCCACGGCCTTTTCCTTCTCGGCCGCCGTCGCTTCCTTTTGTTCGCGGAGGGCGGCGAGGCCGGCGGCGATCACTTCCTTGCTTGCCAGGATATCGCCCTTCAGCTTGTCCCGCTGTCCGAGCGTCGCCTGGAGTTCGGCCGAAATTTCGGCAATTGATTTCTTGAGCGCCGCACTGTCCTTTTTCTCAAGCGCCAGCAGTTCGGAAAGTTCCGTGATCTGCTGTGTGAGGCGGGCGAGGGCCTTGTCGCGGCCCGACAGCGCGTCGGTCAGGTAGAACTGCGCGACGACGAAGATCATCAGCGTGAAGATGATGATGATCAGCAGGCTCGCCAGCGCATCGACGAAGCCGGGCCAGATATCGAAGGCTGCGCGTTGTCGTGAGCGTGCGGCCATGGGGCGGGCCTACCTCCGCACCGTGAGCGAGGCGATGGTTTTCGACAGCAACCGGATCTCGCTGCCGAGCGCGTCGTTGCTCGACTCGATCTTCTGGATGAGCGCGAGCACCGCCTGGTCGGTCGCGGCCCGGCTTTCTTCCGAGCGCGCAATGGTGCGCTGCAGGTCCTGCAGGCTGTCGGCGGTATTCTCGAGAAGCGCCTCGATATAGGCCGGCACGCCGTGTTCGCCCTCGCCGATGGCGCCTGACGAGAGCCGCGTCGCACTCGACAGCCAGTCCTCGAGATCGGTGTAGAAGCGGTTCATCGCCTGACCCGCCTGGAGGTCGAGGAAGCCCAGCACCAGCGAGCCTGCGAGACCGAAGAGCGAGGAGCTGAATGCCGTCGCCATGCCGTTGAGCGGCGCCTGGAGACCGCGCTTCAGTTCGCCGAAGATCGAGCCGACATCGCCCGATCCGACCGACAGCGAGCCAATTACGCCGCCGACCGCGGCCACGGTCTGCAGCAGGCCCCAGAAAGTCCCCAGCAGGCCCAGGAAGATCAGCAGCCCGATCGTATAGCGCGAGATATCGCGGGATTCGGCGAGCCGCGCATCGATGCCGTCGAGGATCGAGCGCATCGAGAGCGCCGACAGCTTGAGATCGCCCCGCCGCGTGTTCAGCATCGAGGCCATCGAGCCCAGCAGCCGCGGCGGGCGGGACGCCGCCTCGCCCGCGCGGTAGGCCTCGATCCACTTCACCTCGGGCCAGAGCATCAGCACCTGGCGGAGATTGTAGATAATGCCGATCACGAGCACACCGAGGATCACGCCGTTCAGGATCGGGTTCGACATGAAAGCGTCGACCAGGGGTACGAACAGGACGGCCGCACCCAGCAGCACAACTCCGAGGAACACCAGCATCCGCGTCAGATAGCGGATCGGCCGGGTCATCGGCGCCTCGGCTGCCGGACGGGGTGCGTCGCTGAAGCTCTCGGCGGTCAACGGGCTACTGCTTGAGGATGGTGACATCGACACTGTCCGGGTTTGCGGTTCCAGCCTTGTTGCCGAGCGCCCGCACGAAGATGCGGGCCCCGTCAACGCCTTTTCGGATGAGATAGCCCTGGGCGGCACGGGCGCGGGCAAGCGACAGCCGTCGGGCGGCTGCGGCCTCGGTGCCCTCGCCGGGCGCAAAGCCGGTGACCTGCACGCGGGAGCCTGTGTTGGCCGAAAGATAGCCGAGCACACGGTCGAGCTGGGCAGCGGCCGGGCCCTGCAGATCGGCAGAGCCTTCGGCGAACAGCAGCGAGCGCGGCGGAGGCGGTGGCGGCGACAACGGCGGCGGCGTGCGCGACGCAGTGCTTGGCGGCAGTTTCGCTTCCGGCGGCTTGGCCGCGGCTTCAGGCTGCTTCGGGTCAGGCTGCTTCGGGGGTGAGTCCGGAGCCTTGGTCTGCGCGCGGTTCGGCAATGAAGGGCCCGCCTGTTTGGGCGTCTCGGCGGGCGTCCGCGACAGGCTCGTGGTGCCCACTGTGGTCGCCCGCGACGTGCCGACGCTTGCCTTGCGGGTCGTCGTCCGTGTGGGCGTGCGAACCGCGCGGCGCCGCGTCCCGTCTCCGACGAGCGGGCGCAGCCGGATCGGCTCGCCTGGTGCTACACCCCGGGGCCGCCGCTTGATCTTGTCGATCACCGACAGATCAACCTCGACCGCTTTCGGCGGCGCACTCCCGCCAGATGCGGATTGGGCGGCCGCCACCGGCGCCAGAAGCGCGAGCCCCGCCAGAATTGTGATTAGCCCCTGAAACAGTCTCATTGGAAATTCCCGTACGCCCACCACAGATCGCTACTTTACATGCTTGCATTATGCGCATAACCGCAGAAGGCTCACCATGCTTTAGGTAGTGGCGCGGCAAATGGCGTGCGCGCCGGATGGCGAACCGCCCGCAAATTTGCCGCCGGAACAGGTGACACGAACATGTGTCGAAATCGCGGCGGAACCGGGCGGGGGCCGTCCGTGCGCGTACGGCCTGAAGTTCAGTCTTCGCGTCCGCGGAGCGCCGTACGCAGGCGCTTGTCGAGATTGCCGTGAAGATCGCTGTTTGCCGCCAGAATATGCGGTGCGCCGAGCTTGTACGTACGCCCGCCGATTTCGCTCACAAAGCCGCCCGCCTCACGCACCAGCAGCACACCGGCGGCGACATCCCAAGGGTTCAGACCAAGCTCCCAGAAGCCTTCGTAGCGGCCCGCCGCGACATAGGCGAGATCAAGCGCCGCGGAGCCATAGCGGCGGATGCCCGCAACATGCGGCATGATCGCCTCCAGCGTCGGCAGATAGACCTCCGGGTCGCCGATTCCCTTGAACGGGATTCCCGTCGCGATCAGGGCGTCGGCCAGGTTGGTGCGCCCCGAGACCCGCAGCCGGCGGTCATTGAGCCGTGCGCCCCCGCCCCGCTCGCACCAGAACAGCTCGTCCCGGATCGGCTCGTAGATGACGGCCGCCGACAGCTCGCCCCGGGTCTCGACCGCAATCGAGATGCACCAGTGCGGCAGCCCGTGCAGGAAGTTCGAGGTCCCGTCGAGCGGATCGACGATCCAGCGCGCGTCGGCCCGGGATTTCGACTTGTCC
>JAJFFI010000295.1 GCA_021776755.1 Alphaproteobacteria bacterium
GATTGCACTGCTCGGCGGGCTGATCCTCAACGTCATGCCCTGCGTGCTGCCGGTGCTGTCCCTGAAGCTGATGAACGTGGTGACCCACGCCGGCGCCGGGCAGGGCCAGGTGCGGCGCGGTTTCCTCGCGACCGCCGCCGGCATCCTCGCGTCCTTCATGGTGCTGGCCGCGGCGAGTTGGGGCGTGAAGGCGGCAGGCGTGGCGGTCGGCTGGGGCGTACAGTTCCAGCATCCGGTCTTCCTCGTGGCGATGATCCTGCTGCTCGTGGTCTTCGCGGCCAATCTCTGGGGCGCGTTCGAGATCACGCTTCCGGGCGGCCTGACAACGCGGCTCGCGGCCTCGGGGCAAGCTGCCGCAGGACAAAACGAGCGTTTCACCGGGTATCGCGGCGACTTCCTGATCGGCGCCTTCGCGACCTTGCTCGCAACGCCGTGTTCGGCGCCTTTCCTCGGCACGGCCATCGGCTTTGCCTTCGCGGGCGGGGCGGCGGAGATATTCCCGGTGTTCCTCGCGCTCGGCCTTGGCTTCGCAGCGCCCTATCTGCTGATAGCGGCCTTCCCCGGCCTGACCCGCATGCTGCCGAGGCCCGGCGCGTGGATGGTGTGGGTGAAGATCGTCATGGGGATCGCGCTGGTGGTCACCGCGCTCTGGCTGCTGACGATCGTTGTGACGCAGGCCGGCACGACCGCGGCACTGGCGATCGGCGCACTCGCGGCGGCACTCCTCGCCGCGATCTGGTTCCGGCGCCGTCTCGCACCGGCGATCGCGGGCGCTGCCATCGCGCTGCTCGCCGTGGGTGCGTTCCTGGCGCCATCCCTGAGCCATCAGCCCGGCGCAACCGAGGCCGCGGCCCGTGCCAACTGGATCAAGTTCGATGCCGCCCGCATTCCCGTGCTGGTCGCCGAGGGCAAGGTCGTGCTGGTCGATGTCACCGCAGACTGGTGCCTCACCTGCAAGGTCAACAAGGCGCTGGTGCTCGACCGCGAGGACGTAGTCGAGTTGCTGAACCGGCCGGACGTCGTGGCGATGGTCGCTGACTGGACCCGCCCCGACGATGCCATCGCCGCCTATCTCGCGAGCTTCGGCCGTTATGGCATTCCGTTCAACGCGGTCTACGGTCCGAAGAAACCGGACGGCACACCGTTGCCCGAGCTCCTGACCCGGGAGGCTGTCGTCTCGGCAATCGAAGGCGCAGGCCTCGCGGCCTCCACCGCGAAACGCTAGCGCATCCCGAGGGCTGATTTCGCGCGCCGCATGGTCTAGACTTCGCGCTACGTCCAACGAACACCACACCAGAACACATCCGGGAGAACCTCCATGACCATCAGCGTCGGCGACAAGATTCCGTCCGTCACCCTCAAGCACATGACCGGCGACGGGCCGGCCGAGATCACCACCGACGAGCTCACGGCCGGCAAGAAAGTCGTGCTGTTCGGCCTGCCGGGCGCCTTCACGCCGACGTGCTCGGCCAAGCACGTGCCGGGCTATCTCGCAAAGAAAGGCGAGCTCAAGTCGAAGGGCGTTGACACCATCGCCTGCCTCTCGGTTAACGATGCCTTCGTGATGGGCGCCTGGGCCAAGGACCAGGGCACCGGCGACGATATCCTGATGCTTGGCGATGGCAACGGCGAGCTGGTCAAGGCGCTGGGGCTCGATGTTGACCTGTCCGCGGTCGGCCTCGGCCATCGCGGCAAGCGGTTTGCGATGATTATCGACGACGGCACCGTCAAGGCGGTCGAAGTCGAAGCCAGCCCGGGCGAACTCGACAGGTCGAGCGCCGAGAGCATGCTCGCGAAGCTCTGATTTCGTTGATCAAGACGTGAGAAAAGGCGGGCGCTTTGCCCGTCTTTTTTCATGCCCGCCTTTTTTCGTCACTCGCCTTTGTAGGGCGCCATGCCCATGCGGGCGAGCGCGTCGGCGCGCTCGTTCTCGGCGTGCCCGTCGTGACCCTTCACCCAGTGCCACTCGATGTCGTGGTCGGCAATCGCAATTTCCAGCGCCTGCCACAGGTCGACGTTCTTGACCGGTTTCTTGTCGGCCGTCTTCCAGCCGCGCGCCTTCCAGGCGCTGATCCACTGGGTGATGCCGTTCTTGAGATACGTGCTGTCGGTGTGAAGGCGCACCGTCATCGGGCGCTTCAGTGATCTGAGCGCCTCGATCGCGGCGAGCATCTCCATACGGTTGTTGGTGGTTTCGAACTCGCCGCCGCTGATTTCGTTCTCGTGGTCGCGCCAGATCAGCAGCGCGCCCCAACCGCCCGGCCCCGGGTTCCCGCTGCAAGCTCCGTCGGTATAGATGTCGACCGTGTCGTCGCTCATGTTCAGTCCAGACCGTAGGCTGCGGGGCTCGAAACACCCTGGTGGAAGCGGAGTTTCCTGTCGTACTCCAGCGGATCTTTCGGTTTCACCATCGCGCCTTCAGGGTGGTGCAGCCAGTCGTGCAGCCGTGTCAGCAGAAACCGCAAGGCGCTGCCGCGGGCGAGATAGGGCAAGGCCGCAAGCTCGGCGTCAGAGAACGGACGCACCTTCTGGTAGCTCCGCAACAGCTTCCGCGCCTTGGTGATGTTGAACGCGCCGTCCGGCTCGAAGCACCAGGCATTGAGGCAGATCGCAAGATCGTAGGCGAAGAAATCGTTGCAGGCGAAATAGAAGTCGATCAGCCCGGACAGCCGATCGCCCATGAAAAACACATTGTCGGGGAAAAGGTCCGCGTGAATGACCCCGGTCGGCAGGTCTTCTGGCCAGGCTGCTTCGAGCGCCCCGAGTTCAGCCTCGATATCCTCGGAGAGCCCGCCGCGCACTTCGTGGGCGCGCGCGGCGCATTTCTCGAAGACCGGGCGCCAACCGCCGACCGAAAGCGCGTTTGCGCGGGTCAGGCGGAAGCTGGACGCGGCGAGATGCATTGAGGCGAGCGCTTCGCCGAGTGCCGAGCACTGATCCGGCCAGATGCGCCGGGGCCAGAGCCCTTGCAGATAGGTGACGATCACGGCGGGCCGCCCGCAGAGCGTGCGCAATGCGCTGCCGTCGCGCCCGTGGATCGGCGTCGGGCAGGAAATGCCGTTCTCGGCGAGATGTTCCATCAACCCGAGAAAGAACGGCAGGTCGTCCGGGTCGACGCGTTTTTCGTAGAGCGTGAGGATAAAGTTGCTGCGGTCGGTCTGGAGCAGATAGTTCGAGTTTTCGACGCCCTCGGCGATGCCCTTGAACGAGACCACCTCGCCAAGATCGTAGTCCGCCATAAAGGTGCGCAGGTCGTCGTCGCTGACTTCGGTATAGACCGCCATGCGCCCTGTTTAGCGGGGCATCCGGGCCGCGACAATGTGCAATTGGGGCGGCGGTGCCGGGCGGTCCCAGCCGCCTTGTCCTTGTGCTTGTGCTTCTCTAAAGTCCGCCGCGCTAACGCCCCATTCCGGGGCGACCGTCGGCTGCTCAGGGTGCCGATGCGGGCACGAACGGGGCCGGAAAGGGACGTCTGAATGTTCGAGAGATTTGATCTGCGGCGCATGTCGGGTTCGCTGGGCGCGCTTGCGGTGACCGCCATCGCGGCGATCGCAATCCAGGCCTGCACGACAAACCGT
>JAJFFI010000296.1 GCA_021776755.1 Alphaproteobacteria bacterium
GCTCGAACCCGAGGAGCTCGAGCGCTACATCGCCTGGTACATCGGGCAGGCGGTGGGAGCCTGGGGGCCGGGCGAAGCGTTGATCGTGCCGCTCACCGAGCCGAGGCCGGTGCTGGTGCGCCGGGTGATTGCGGGACTCGACGGTTTGCGCCGCATCCTCGCAGCGTCCCGGGAGCCGGGGCGGCTAGCGCGCCGGCCGGTCGGGGACCGCGCCTATCGTCCGGAGGCGGCCGCGATGCTGGGGCGGGCCGCTGGGCAGCTTGCGCTGCTGGCCGCCGTGATGGAACGGGAAAGCGCCCTCGCGCAGGGCTACTTCGACAGCGTCGAGACTGCAAGGTTTGAAATTCTGCTGGGCGGACACGCGCAGGCGGTCGCGGCGGACGACCCGGTGATCGCGCTCACCGGGGACCCGGAAACCCCGTCGCCCGGTGACTACGGCATCTGCGCGCGTCTGCTTGACCGGGAAGCGGCGGACCGGCGTTCGGCCTTGATGCGCCGCACGGATGCGGACCTGAAACCGCTGGCCGATCTGCTGGAGGAATCCGATCTGATGCGCGCCGATCGCGACGTCGCGCGGGTGCGCCAGGCCGCGGGCCGGGACGCGCCGGACCCAACCCAGGCCGCACTCCCGCAGATCCGAAAGACCGGCACATGACCTGGGACCGCCACTATGCGCGCCAGCGCCGGCAAGACGACCGGGCCGCCGACAAGCGCCTCCGCACCACGCCCCTGAAGCAGCGGCTCGATTTCGTATTGATCGGAGCCGCGGTGGTGGTCGTGACGGGCTTCATCCTTGCCTGGCAGTTCCTGTTCAGTGTCGGCGAGCGGACCGGGGTTTTCGAGCCGCCGGTGATCCGCGAGGTTCGCGACGAACGCGTGCTGGAGAACATCTGGCGCGAGAAGGGCGTGAAACTCGTCGACGGGACGATGAACCGGGGCGAGGGTAAATTTTACGTCTCGCAGACTGGCGGGCTGATTCACGGCTATGACACCGCAACCCGTCTCTGGAAGAGCGAAGACCCGTTCCGCGAGATCGGCACCGGGCGCACCGAACTGACGGTGCTGCGGGCGGGCTGCGGGATGGACCCGGCCTCGGACCGGGCCGTGACCTGCCCGGACATGTCGGCACTCTGGGCGCTGACCGACCGAGATGGCCTGCTGGTCAGGAAGGCGGGGGTTTGGCGCGAGGCAATTTCGGCGACGCGGTTCAGCGGGCGGAGCGGGCGCGCGGTCGATGGTGGCGACCTTGTGGCAGCCGCGATTTCAGACGACCAGCGCTGGCTCTTGCTCGGCACGCGGGGCGAGGGCATCGGGCTCTACGACCTCTTGCGCGGGCGCTGGGTGCCGCTGGGCGCGGGCATCCAGAGCAACATGCCGAAAGGGCCCGCGCACGACCATATCGTGTTCTGGCAGGGGCAGTTCTGGATCGGCGGCGGCGACGGCGTTGTCGCATTGTCAGTGGCCGACAATGCCGCGATCGAATGGCGGCGTATCGAGGGCATCGAGGGCAATGTCCGCGACATGGCGGCCGACAAGCGGCTGTTCGTGCTCGAAAGCCGGGTCTGCGACAACAAGGAGCCGGGCTGTGTGCGCCTCACGCGGCTCGACAGTGCGACCTCGACGCCGACCGTGCTCATGGACGAGCGCAACATCTTCAAGTCGGCCGACCTGACCCGACTCCAGTTCGCGGCCCAGCAAGGCCGGATGCTGTTCCTCGCCGGGACCGCCGGCATGTTCCGCTATGACACCCAGACCCACTCGTGGACCCGCCCCGTCGAGGGCCGGTTCGTTACCGCGCTTGGCGGGGCCGGCGACGGGCCGTTCTATGCCGCCTTCCAGAGCGGCCAGGTGATCGAGATCACGGGCGGGCTGGTCTCGACGAAATGGTCGGTGCCGACGACCGCGATCGTGCAGCTCTTCCAGGACGAGACCGGGACGCTCCATGCACTGTCGAAAGCCGAAGGGATTTATGAACTTGCCGTCGGCGGCACCCACAAGAAACTGATCTCGCCGGAAGCCACCAACCTCAAGCCCGAAACCTTCACCAAGCTCGTCGGGCGTGACGACCAGGTGCTGCTGTTCGGGCCCCTCGGCGGCACACTGCATTCGATTTCAAAGCGCACGTTCAAGGACCTGCCGCGCCGCAAGCTGCCGGCATGGGTGCTCTCGGACGACGTCAAGCTGATGACCGTGAAGGACCGGATTTTCGGCTTCGTCCCGGAAGGCCGGCGGTTCCGGATTTTCCGCGCCGACGTGAATCTCTGGGCCTCGGGCAGCGTGAACCGCTATGCCGAAGGTGCTGTCTGGTACACCGGGCCGGCGAGCCGCATTTCGCCCTGGGGCGCGGACAGTCTGACGTTCCAGGACGGGACGGGCGTCCTGTGGCGGGCGAAGGCAACTGGGGCAGAGCGGCTGACGGGCGAACCGCTGCGCTATGGCATCCACGATCGGGTGAACGATACGGCTATTGCGGACGGCCGCCTCTGGATCGCGACCGACGACGGGTTGTTCCAGTACGACACTGCGCGGCGCCGATGGCAACACGATCCTTTGTTCGCGCATTCTCTCGGACGCTTGAAACGGGTTGCGGTTTTGGGCGGGAGCACC
>JAJFFI010000297.1 GCA_021776755.1 Alphaproteobacteria bacterium
TGGATAACGTAGCCGCCCTCGATCAGGGTCTGCAGGTGGCGGTGGATCCGGCTCTTGGTCGTGCCGAACGCCTGCGCGAGTTCGGTCACGCCGACCGCGCTCCGATGCTGCGCCAGATATTCCAGAATGCGCAGCGCGAGCAGAACCGCCTGGATGCCTTCGCCCTGGGATGTTCCGGTGATGCGCGGCATGGTGTCTTCCCGCGCGCCCCTATGTGCCGTCGGGCATCGGGTAGTCGTCTGCGTTCAGGACCCAGCCGTCCTGCTTCGAGAAATCCACCCGGGGGGGCGCGAAGATATCGACCAGTTGGTGCCGGCCGTCGTCGATCCAGCGCGAGGTGTGGATCGCGGGCGGCGGGATGACGCAGATCGAGGGCGAGGCGCATTCCTCGTGATCGTCCGGCCGCCAGGCGCTCATGTCGCGGGTCCAGGGCCAGCGGATGTGATGCATGAAGTTGCCGTCGAGTGCCAGCGAGCACTGTTCGAAATCGTCGTGATGATGCGGCGAGAGCTTGGTGGAATCGCGGGGCCCCTCGAACGGCTCGAAGAAATTCACCATGAAGGTCGTGCAGCGGAAGATGCGGCCGAGCCGGCCTTCCTCGGCGGGCACGTCGAGGCTGTAGGACCGCACCTTCCAGCCGCCCTTCGGTTCGGGCCAGGGCTCGAACGGCGGGATGTGGGGTTTGGCCTCGGCATAGGAGCGGGCGTTGGCGCATTTGGCGGCGAGGTCCGCGGACTGGGTCGAAAACAGCCGCACGATCCGCCCGCCAGCGGGAACCGTGACCGCGCTGTCGCCCGGCGGCACCATCGCCACCGCATAGCCCGGCACCTCGGTCGTCTCCCCGTTCCAGGTGATTTCGACCGCCGTGTCCTTGTCTTCGAGCAGGACCATGTATTCGTCGACCTGGCCCTTGCGCTCGAAGACAGCACCCGGCGTGGCCTCGGTCAGTGCAATGATGAAGTTCTGCCCGCGCCCGTACCAGGTCTTGCCCCCGGCGCCGCTTTCCTGGGGCTCCATGTCGTGGAACCGGACATACTCGGCCGGGGCGAATTCTTTCAGGTCAACGGTGGGCGTGCCGCTCGCGGCGAGCTTGCCGCGCGGGTCTCCTGCGGGATACATGGGCAATTCTCCTTTTCGTATTCGTACGAGCCGGGGTCAGAGACCGCGGAATTCCTCCAGTGCTTTTGCCGCGGCCTGGCGCATGAACGCCTGGTCGGTCGCGACGATCATGCCGGTGACACCCTGGTCTTTCAGCCAGACGGCATCGTCGCCGCCCGCCGTCATCGCCAGGATCGCGGTGCCGGCGGGTTTTGCCGCCGCGATGATCTTTTCGGTCGCGGCCCTGATCTCGGGGGCGGCCGGCGAGGCGGCGCCATAGGCCACCGTCAGGTCGCCGCGCCCGATGAACACCGCATCCAGTCCCTCGACGGCGACGATCTCGTCGATCGCATCGACGGCTTCCGGGTCCTCGATCATGGCGATTGGCGTCGTGATCGCGTCCGCCCGGTCAACATGGTCCCAGAGCCCGAGACGGCCGTAGTGCCCGGCCCGCGGCGAGTTCGAGAACCCGCGCTTGCCGCCCCGGTAGCGGCAGGACGCGACCAGGCGTTCGGCGGACCCGGGGCTGGTCACATGGGGCACCAGCACCCCCATCGCGCCGCAATCGAGCGCCGAGAGGATGCCCGTCGGCGCCGCACTCGGCACCCGGACGATCGCCGCGATATTGGCGGCGCGGGCCGCGACCATGATCTGGTCGATGGCGCCGCGCCCGAACGGCGCGTGTTCCTCGTCGAGCACCACGAAATCGAACCCGGCATCGCCGAGGATCTCGGTCGCGTGCCCGGTGGGCGTCTTGACGAATGTGCCCACCAGCATCTCGCCGCCGGTCAGGCGGGCGCGGAAGGTCTCGGCGTCGGGCCGTCTGGTTTCTGCCACGCGGTCCTGCCGGTCTAGAGCGGGTCGAGGCCGAGCAGGCGTGCCGGGTTGCCGCCGATCATGGTCTTGATCTCGGCGTCGCTGTAGCCGAGGTCGAGGCACATGCAGATCACGTTGCGGAAGCCCTTGGTCGGCCAGCAGTTGCCTTCCTGGCCCAGATCCGAGCCGAGGATCGTCATCTCGACGCCGGCGGCCTTGATGAGTTCGTCGAGGGTTTCGGGTTCGTAGAACTTGAAGGCCTCGGGGATGAACATGCAGATCGAATGCTCGACATAGGCGCCCATCCGGGCCAGCTGGCCGATGTCCTCGAGCGAGGCGCCGATCAGGAACGTCGGGTGATTGCAGAGCAGCCGCTTGACGCCGCGTTTCTTGGCTTCCTCGAACAGCGGGAAGATCTCGTTGATGCCGAGATGTCCGCCCGAGAGGATGATGTCAGCCTCGGCGATCTTGTCGAGGATCGGCAGCACCTCGTCGACGAGGCTGCCGTCGTCCTTCAGAACCGTCATCGGGTCGGGATCCATCAGCGTCATGCTGGTCTTTGGGAAGTTCTTCTTCTCGCCGTGGCCGATGTGGTTGGCGGCCGAAAACGTCGGCATCCAGACCAGCTTTGCGCCGAGCGCGATGCCGTGGTCGACGGCATAGATGTTCAGCCCGCCGGTGGTGTTGTTGAGCGGCACGCCCGAGAACATGCGCACTTTCAGATGGTGATAGTGCTCGTTCAGCAGCTGTGTGATCGGCGTTGCCGAGTAGTAGTGGTCCTTGACCAGCACCGCGCGCAAACCGTTGGATGCTGCGTCGTGCATCTGCTCGATGTGATTGATATTGCGCGGCATCACCGAGGGGCCGCTGTGGCAATGCAGGTCGATCGCGCCTTCGAGAATCCGGTCCACTTGCTCGGAAAACGGATTGATCTGGTCGGCATTCGGCGGCGAGGTCGTCGCCCCTCCGGTCATTTCATTCGGCATTTTGCCTCCTCCTCACACTGTCGTCACCGGCGTCGATCAGCGCGCCGCAAAGTTCAGGCGCATAGTATGGCGTATCGTATAAAAGTCCATCGTTCTGTTATACAGAACAAATCGCGGGCCCGAAATCCGGGCATCAGGTGTCGCCGGCCGGCGTCCGGGCGACGTTCAGGAGCCGCGTCGGCCGGCTCCGGTCGCCGCGCGGCGTGCGCCCGAAGCGCTCGCGGTAGGCGCGGGCGAAGTTGGATTGCGACTGAAATCCGCACGCCGTCGACACCTGGGCCACCGGCATCGAGGTCGCCTGCAGCAGTTCGCGCGCCCGGTTGAGCCGGAGCAACCGGTAGACCTGCATCGGCGCGAACCCGGTGTTGCGCAGCATCACGCGCTGCAGATGGCGCGCCGACAGCCCGATGGTTTCCGCCAGTTCCTCAAGCGAAAGCGGCTCCTCCAGGTTGTCCTGCATCACCGCGATGCACTGGTCGAGGTGCGGGTTCTTGCGCTTGGCCGACAGCACGAAGAGGTTCCGCATCTCGACCTTGAAGGCGTCGTCCTGGTCCATCAAGAGGTAGAAGCTGATTTCGTTCGAAAGTTCCTGCCCGTGATCCGCTTCGATCCAGTCGAGCGCCAGCGCGAAGGCCGAATGACCGCCGGCGCTGGTCGTGACCGGGCCGTCGGTGACATAGGCGAGATTGCGGAGCCGCGCGTCCGGGGCAGCCTCGGCGAAGCGATTGGCCATCGACCAGTGGACGACAATGTCGCGCCCCTCGGCGAGCCCGGCCCGGTGCAGGACGAAGGCGGCGTCGCCGAGCGCCACGATATGGCCGCCGCCCTTCACCACCCGGCGAAGCGTTGCGAGAAAGTGCGGATCGGTAACCTGGTCCGAACTGACCCCGCCGCACAACACGACGGTGGTCTGGCTCGGGATCGTCCAGACATCGGTGCGGGCCGCGACCTCGAGGCCGCAGGAGGCCTCCGCCTCGGACGCGCCGGCCGTATAGAACTGCCACGCGTAAAGCGGCTCGGACCGCAGCTGGTTGGCGGCCCGCAGCGGCTCGATGAAATTCGCGAACCCGCTGAGCGAGTAGTCGGGCAGGAAGACGAACGCGAATTTTCGCGGCGACTCGCCAGTTCGCTTTTCGCCAGGCTGGTTTCGGCCCGTCAGCAATCCAGGGTGTGGTCGCGTTCCCATTGGGTGATCGCTCGGGAGTAGCTGTTCCAGTCTTCCATCTTGAGCTTCACGTAGCTCGCGACCAGTTGCTCACCCAGTCCTTCCCCGATCGACTTGTTTTTCTCGAGCAGACGGAGGGCGTCGAGCAGGTTGAGCGGCAGCTGCTTCACGCCGCGCACCTTGTGGCCCTCTTCGTACATGTTGATGTCGAGCCGCTTGCCCGGATCGCGCTTGTTGGCAACGCCGTCGAGGCCGGCCGCGAGAATACCCGCCTGCGCGAGATAGGGATTTGTCGCGCCGTCCATCAGGCGGAGCTCGAACCGGCCCGCGTCGGGAATGCGCACCATGTGGGTGCGGTTGTTGCCGCCATAGGTGATCGAACTTGGCGACCAGGTCGCGCCCGAGGTCGTGCGGGGCGCATTGATGCGCTTGTAGCTGTTCACCGTCGGATTGAAAATCGCACACAGCGCCTCGGCCGA
>JAJFFI010000298.1 GCA_021776755.1 Alphaproteobacteria bacterium
AGTCCTTGTGATCGCGAAACCGCATCTCGTCGTCAGTGAAGAACTGGTGATGGTTCAGGGTGTGGCGCTCATAGATCGCGCGCAGGCCTTTGATGTTGGTCGGCCGGTGCATGATGTATTTGTGGATCCACCACTCGAACACATTGGTGAACAGGAACGTGAGCGGCACCACCAGCCACTCGTACCACTGCACGTTGCCGAGATGGTTGAGGTAGACGTAAAACGCCGCCGCCCCGAGGGCATAGATGATCACGGCGTGCAGATAGCCGTCGTACCAGCCCATGATCCGTTCGCGGTAAATTTGTCGGAAATTCTTCTGGCGTTCGCTGATCATGTGTTCGTCCTTCCCGTTCTCACTTTTTCTTCTGGCCGCAATCCTACTCGGCGGCGGCCTGGTTCCAGTCCTCTTCCTGCTGCAGCGCAAAGATCGAGGTATAGCCTCCCGACCAGTCCGGCGGTATCTGGCACGGGCGCGGATCGTGATGCGCCCAGCGCGCGGGTTCGCCGCGAATGAGTGTCTGATCGTAACGCGATTTCAGCGGATTGAAACAATACGGCATCGCGTCGGCCGCCGAAAACGTGTTGAGCAGCAGCGGGCGCGGCACATCGGAATTGTTCGCCGCCGAGTAATGCAGCGTCCGGCAGTTGTGAACCGTCACCGATCCCGCCGGTCCGTCCAGGAAAACCGCGTCCTTCATGTCGATTTTCGCGGCATCGTCCGGACCCAGGCACCCGACCCATTCGCCCTTGCCGTTGTATTGGTCGTAGAGGTCGTGATCGTGACTGCCCGGCAGCACGCCCAGGGGTCCCTGCTCCAGGCCGCAATCGTAGATGTAGGTGCCCGCCGTGCAGGGCGTGTAGTTCGTGTGCGGCCAGAAACTGATGTCCTGGTGCCACTTTACCTCGTCACCGCCGCCCGACCATTTGAAGTTCAGCTTCGACTGGTAGAATTTCACGTCCGGGCCGACCAGATCCGCAATCGCGTCGCCGAGGATCGACTCCGAGGCATAGGCCCAGAATTCCGCATTGTAGTCGTTCGGGCTGCTGAGGCGGCGGAGCCGCGGTGCGTCGGCGCTGTGCCCCTCGTCCAGATCCCAGGTTTCGTTTGAACTCTCGATCGCCCGGCTTGCCTCCACCGCGTCTTCGGTCGCCGTGCGGATGCGGGCAAGCCAGTCCTCCGGCACGAGGCGCTCCAGCAGGATGTAGCCGTTCTCGAAATACGACTCCCGCTGTTTTTGCGTCAGAACGCGCGGTTTATGGGACAGGATGTCTTCCGGGGTCATGCTTTCTCACCAGTCTGACCGGGGCGAAATCAATGCAGCATTACCGGTCCATGCTTCATCTTCAGTAATATATCACTAATACATCACAAATCCAAGCCCATTCTGGAATGGACGCCGCTACCTGAAGCCGAGCAGCTGGTCCGGCAACCAGAGCACGAGCTGCGGGAAGAATGCCACGATCCCTAGGCAGATCAGCTGCAGGATAATGAACGGCACGACACCGCGGAACATGTGCTGCAGCGTGATCTCCGGCGGGCTGATGCCGCGGAGATAGAAGATCGCGGGCGCCATCGGCGGCGTCAGGTAACTGGTCTGGATGACAATCAGAAACAGGACGCAGAACCACGCCGGATCGAAACCGAGGCTCTTCACGATCGGCATGAAGACGGGAATGAAGATCAGCAGCACCGAAATCCAGTCGAGGAAGAACCCGGCGACAAAGCAAACCGCGAGGAACAGCACCAGCGTGAGCGCGGGCCCCAGCGCCGCGCTCGAAATCAGCTGCTCGGTCAGCACCACGCCGCCCGAGCCGATGAAAACGCCGGCGAACATGTTGCCGCCGAGGAGGATCATCAGGATCATGCAGGTCACGCGGAGCGTCTTCAGCACCGCATCGTTGAAGATCGGCCAGGTCAGCCGCCGGTAGGCCACGGCGAGCAACAGCGAGCCGAGCGCCCCCAGTCCCGCCGCTTCGGTCGGAGCGGCAAGCCCGAACATGATCGAGCCCAGTACGGCGACAATCAGCAGGACCGGCGGCACGAGTGCCACCGCAGTCACCCAGATCGCCTGCAGGATCGTGGGATCGTCGTCCGAGCGCGGCAGCACGGGCCCCGCGGACGGCTGCAGCGTACAGCGCACGACGATGTAAAGCAGATAGAGCCCCGCCATGATGAAACCCGGAAAGATCATGCCGACGAACAGCGTACCGACCGAAACATCCGCAACCGGCCCCAACACGACCACGACAACCGAGGGCGGGATGATGGTGCCGAGCGAACCGCCGGCGCAGATCGTGCCCGAGATCAGGCCCTTGTCGTAGGCGTATTTCATCATCACCGGGATCGCGAGCATGCCGACAACCGTTTCGGTAGCACCGATCACACCGCTCGAGGCGGCGAAGATCACGCACATGATGATAGTGCCGATGGCAAGCCCGCCCGGCAGACGCCGGGTCCAGAGATGGATCGCCTCGAACAGCCGCTCGGCGATGCCGGAGCGTTCCATCATCGCACCCATGAAGATGAACAGCGGCACGGCAGCCAGCACGTAGTTCGATGCGACCGAATCGACTTTCTGGACGAACTGGAAGATCACCGCGTCGCCGAAAGTGATGAGCCCGAAGACGAGCGCCACGCCCATCATCGAGTAGGCCACCGGAAATCCCATGAAAAGCGCCAACATCAGCACCGGGAACATCATCAGGGCAAGATAGTTCTCCATCAGCGCGCGCCCCCGTCATCGGGGCGGGAGGGCGGGTCACCGTGCTCCAGATCGTCGGCCGGAAATCCGGCGTCTTGCTGGATGCCGCCGCCGGCCTCGTAGTGATCCGACCGGCCGGTAAGGAACATCCAGGCTTTCAGGACTTCCGAGATGCCCTGCAGCCAGAGCAGGAACATCCCGGCAAAGAACGTGAGCCGGAACGGCCAGATCAGCGGGTTCCAGGCCGACTGGCCCGAGCGCATGTCGCCGACCAGCGCCTCGACCCAGTATTCCCAGAGTCCGAACGAAACCCAGCTGATGACCGGCAGAAACAGCAGGACATAGCCCACCACGTCGATCAGCGCCTTTCGCTTCTCCGAAAAGCGGATGTAGAGCACGTCGATCCGGATATGGCCGTGACAGCGAAGCGTGTAGGCCGCGCCCATGAGCGCGTGCACGCCCATTGCCATGTAGCCCATCTCGAAGGCCCACATGGTCGGCGCGTCGAACAGGTAGCGCGAGGCGACTTCGTATATGGTCGCGAGGATCAGTGGAAAGATCAGCCAGGCGACAATGAGGCCGCTCCAGCTCGTAATCCGGTCGATCCATCGAATAAACGCAGTCATGCGGATGCCGCCCCCGGTTTAGGAAAATGCGTCAATGAATGCAGAAAGTCAGCGGAATAAAAATCCGCGGGCCCGGAACTGGCCGGACCCGCGGACAGGGGGAAGTGCTACTTGTATTTCACGTTGCGGTAGCTTGAGGCATTCTCCCAAAGCCGCTCATAGGCGAGCTGGCTTTTGAGAACCTTGTCGAACCAGGGATTGTCCTTGGCCTGCTCCGCGGCCCAGGCAAGCGCCAGGTCCTTGGCTTTCTTCTGGACCTCGGGCGCGAGTTCGATGATCTCGTTGCCCTGGTCCTTGTAGAACTGCAGCGCCTTGGCGTCCTCGTCGCCGATCTTCATCCAGCTCTCGAGCGTGACGATTTTGGCGGCAAGTTCGACCGCCTTCTTGTCGGCGTCCGAAAGCTTGGCCCAGGCATCCTTGTTGATGACGACCTCGAACGGCGCGGTCGGCTGATGGATCCCCGGAATGATCACGTATTTGGCGATCTTGTGGAAACCAGTGGTCTTGTTTTCGTAAAGCGTGCCCCACTCGGTGGCGTCGATCGTGCCGCGTTCCAGAGCTGCGAACACCTCGCCGCCCGGCATCGTGACCGGTGCGGCCCCGAGGCCCTTCGAGATTTCGAGCCAGGCGCCGGCGGTGCGGAATTTGAGTCCGTTGAGATCCTCAAGTGTCCGCTCAGGTTTGCGGGAATGCAGGTAGGCCTCGGCGGTGCGGGCAAAGCACGGAAAGGAGACGAGGTTGAATTTTTCCTCGTTGAAATCCCGCCACATCTTGAGGCCGCCGCCTTCATAGAGCCAGTGCAGCATCCGCTCGGTGTCCATGCTGCCGGCAAAGCCGCCGAACAGCACGGTCGTCTTGTCCTTGCCCCAGTCGTAACCGGGCCAGGTGTGGCCGACCTCGGCGACCCCCTTCTCGACCGCACTCCGGACCTCGAGGCCCTTGGAAAGCGTGCCGGACGGGAAGACCTGAATCTCGACCCGGCCGTTGGTCAGTTCCTTGACCCGTTCGGCGAAGGCCTTGGCGCCGATTTCCATCAGCGGGCCGCCGCCCCAGCTTGTCGCCATCTTCCAGTTGTGATCGGCCGCCATACCCGGGCGCATGGCC
>JAJFFI010000299.1 GCA_021776755.1 Alphaproteobacteria bacterium
CTCATGCAGGCCGAGCTTGACGCCCTGAATTCGGCGCTCGAAGAGCCCGAGCGCCCGGTTGCCGCCATCGTGGGCGGCGCCAAGATCTCGACGAAGCTCGATGTGCTCACCAATCTCTCGCGCAAGGTCGACCAGCTCATCATCGGCGGCGGCATGGCCAATACGTTCCTCAATGCACAGGGCAAACCGGTCGGTAAATCGCTCTGCGAGCACGATCTGGCCGAGACCGCGCGCGAGGTCATGGCGGCAGCCGAGGCGGCGGGTTGCGAGATCGTGCTGCCGGTGGATGCTGTGGTTGCCGACGCGCTCGAGGAAGGCGTGGAGACCGAAACCGTTGCGATCGACGACGTCCCCGAGGACAAGATGATCCTCGACATCGGCCGCAAGACGATCGGCGACCTTGTCACGCGGCTCGGGGACATCAAGACGGTGGTCTGGAACGGCCCGCTCGGCGCCTTCGAGACCCCGCCCTTCGACAAGGGTACGATCGCGGTCGCGCATGAAGCCGCGCGGCTCACCGAAAAGGACAAGCTGGTCAGCGTCGCCGGGGGCGGCGATACCGTGGCCGCCCTCGTGCATGCCGGCGCCGACAAGAATTTCACCTATGTGTCGACGGCGGGCGGGGCGTTTCTGGAATGGCTTGAGGGCAAGACCTTGCCCGGGGTTGCGGTGCTGAAGCGCTGAACTTCGCACTGCCTGCGCGCGTCAGCAGTTTCCGCTGCCCGCTTCCAGCTGCTTGACCGCATAGAGATATTCCGGGTCCAGCTGCAGGCGTTTCAGGAGCTTCCGTGCTTCGGTGCCGTCGGTCTTGTCGAAAGTTTCGAGGGCCTTCGGCAACTCCTGCGGATCGACAACCTTGTCGCCTGGCCTGGCCTGACGGCTCAGCAGGAATATCGAGGCGAAATCGGGTTTGTTGATACCGACGCCCTTGCAGGACGCGGCAAGCGTCTCGCCGCCGGCCTCATAGAGAAAGCGCTGGATGAGCACGAGGCGGAGCCCGGTCATCTCGGCGAACAGTCCCTCGAAGAGCGCGATCTGGCCCTCGCGGAGCAGTTCGATCAGGAACCGGGGAGAGAGTGCGTTGGCATGCGCCATCAATTCGGCGACTTCCACCGGCCGTTGGCCCGGCTTGGCGCGGGTCCGCACCAGCAGGATCAGTTCCTCGACGGTCGCGTTGATGTTCTCGTCGACTTCGCCCGGATCGATATCGAAATTCTCGACGATGTATTTGCGCAGCGCCGCCGAAACCCAACGGTACATGCGGGCGGCAAGCTCGGCTGGCAGGTCGTGGCGGTGGACCAGCGGCTGCTGTAGCATCGTTTCCTGTTCGGACTTTTCGACCAGATAGGCGAGCGTGCCGTTCGACAGCTCGGCGCCGCTGTTCTCGAGCAGGCGCTTGATGACCTCGACCTGATCGGTCGCGACCAGCGCGTCGGAAACCGATTCACTCACCCGACTCCGCATCGAGATAGCGAGCTGATGCTGCAGCGTCTTGTGGCGGATGATCTCGACCAGCTCGTCGTCGTAGAGCAGCGTGCTCTGACGGAGGATCGGCTCGGCGACGGCGATCTCGTCGCAGGCAAGGAACGTGAGAAGGTCCCGCGGCACATCGTCGCGGTCGGCGAGGCGGTGCGCCAGTCCGGCCCGGATGTCGGTCTCGACCTCCGTTATCAGACGCCCGAGAATGTCGGACATCAACTGGCGTTCCTGCTCGCCGAGGATGTTTTCCTTGCCACAGAAGATATCGCCGATGATCTGCACGAGTTCGCCGCGGCTCTGGGCACCGCGCTTGCGGGCGAGCGCGAACAGCGTATCGGCGTTGAGTGCGGCTTCGGGGGAACTCATGCCCATGTCCTGCCAGTGTCCTGTTTGCCGGATTCCCGGCCTTCTTGGGGCAACTTGCCCAGCGGTTGATCTGCGATTCTGACCTGAATCCTATGGGGTTAGGGTTACCAAAGAATTAAAAATGCTTGTTTTCAGTACGTTACGAGAAAGTTAACAGGAAAGCTCCGTGCAGATTCCAGTATATCTCAATAACGGGCGCGGTCGGCCCCGGGGCCGGACCAAGGCTGGCAATGTGTTGCGTGGCGGTGATGCCCCGGTTTCGGCTAAGTTTCCGGCAATGCTCGGTACCGATCACCTCCCGAACCACCTCACGTCACGCCAACTCCCCCACCCCCAATGGATAACGCCCAGATGACAATCTCTCGTTCTTGCCGCGCCGCTGCCTTCGCAGTTCCTGTTCTGGCCGTTCTTGCAGCCCCTGCCGGCGCAGGCCCCGGCGAGCAGCCCGGAGAACGCTTCCGGCTCACGGTCGAGGACCTGGTCAAGCCGTATTCCACCGAGGCGGTTGCGAACTCCTCAAAGCGCATCCCCCGTCCCGCCGGCGCCCGGCTCCGCGTGCCGCGCGGCTTCAAGGCCGAACTCTGGGCCGGCGATCTCGGCCACGCCCGCTGGCTGCTGGCAGCACCCAACGGCGATGTCTTTCTGGCCCAGGCCCGCGACGGCAACGTGATCCTGCTGCGCGACAACGACGGCGACGGCAAGGCCGAGTTCCGCGCGACCTATGTCAGCGGCCTGTCCCGCCCGCACGGCATGGCGATCCACAACGGCTACTTTTATGTCGCCGACACCAGGGCCGTGTGGCGGGCGAAATACACAGCGGGGGCGAACCGACCCGCGGGCGAGCTTGCCGAGGTCACGCCGCCCGGCGCGCTCGGCAGCGGCGGCGGTCACTGGACCCGCAACCTTGCGTTCCATCCCGACGGCGGAAAATTCTATGTCTCGATCGGATCGCGCTCGAACATCTCCGAGGAAGACCCGCCGCGGGCGACGATCAAGGAATTTTCGATCGACGGCACCGGCGGGCGCCTCTTCGCGACCGGGCTGCGCAATCCCGTCGGCATCGAATTCCATCCGTCGACGAAGGCGCTCTACACGGTGGTGAACGAGCGCGACGGGCTCGGCGACGGCCTCGTCCCCGACTATTTCACCCGGGTGCAGGAGGGCGGGTTTTACGGCTGGCCCTATTCCTATATCGGCCCCAATCCGCAGCCGGGCTATGCCGAGCGCGCGCCGGACCTGGTCCGCAAGACCATCGTGCCGGACGTGCTGTTTCAGTCCCACTCGGCACCCCTCGGCCTCACGTTCTACACCGGCAGCCAGTTTCCCGAGGAGTACAAGGGCGACGCCTTTGTGGCCCTGCATGGCTCTTGGAACGCGAGCCAGCCGACCGGTTACAAGGTTGTCCGCGTCCGCTTCCGCGACGGCAGGCCGCTTGGCGAGTACGAGAATTTCGTCACCGGATTCTGGGCGCGCGGCACCAAACGCGCCGAGGTTTGGGGCCGCCCCGTCGGCCTCGCCGTCGCCGCGGACGGCAGCCTCCTGATCGCCGACGACTCCGGCAGCGCCATCTGGCGCGTCAGCTACGACGGCAACTAGAAACAAGAACCCTCTCCCCGAATGAGGGAGAGGGTGGCGAGCGCAAGCGAGCCGGGTGAGGGGGTGACCGGCGTCCGCCGGTCGAAGACCCCGTTATGCCGCAATAGATCCTTCCGGCGCGCCGACGCGCGCCAACCCCTCACCCCAACCCCTTTCCCTCAAGGGGAGAGGGGCTTTGCGCGGAACCCGGAATCGAGTTACTCGCTATCCGGCTCGATCAGGAAATTGCAAGTCACCGCGGCCACCGGTTTGGCGGGGTCCTTCTGCCAGCCCTCGACGCGGACGTTGGCGATGCGCCGGCCGGCCTTGGCGAAGACGGCGCGGGCATGGATCGGCTCCGGGCGGGCGGGGCGGAGATAGTCGACCGTCACGTTGATCGGTTTGGGGATCACGCTCGTCTGCCCGGCCCAGACCAGTTCGATGATCGCCGCCATTTCGAGGAACGCCCCCACGACGCCGCCGTGAATGGCGGGAAGAACCGGATTGCCGATGTTGCTGTCCTGGTAATTGAGCACCGAGATCAGGCGGCCGTCATCGATCTTGGCGGTGATGCCGAGGAATTTCGCATAGGGGATCGCATCGCCAAGCGCGTCGAAGTCGCCCTCGCGCATTCGGGCGACGGCGCCGGCAAGCGCGTTCTGGGACGCCATCAGCCGCCCTCCCCGCCGC
>JAJFFI010000300.1 GCA_021776755.1 Alphaproteobacteria bacterium
ATCGGCCGAGACATCATGCGCACGTCCGCCGACATTCCGATCCGCGCGAAGTTCAAACAGGTTGGCATCGACGTCCTGACCTCAAGCGCGATCGCCGAGTGGCACGGCAATGGCGCCACCATCCTCGACATCCTCGACCAGAGCACCCGCCGCATCGATGCCGACACCCTGGTGCTCGCTGTGACCAATACGGCCGAGACGACATTGTTGGACGAGCTTCAGGAAGCCGGCATCTCCACCCACGCCGTCGGCGATTGCGTCGCCCCCCGGCACGCTCCGGCGGCCACCGTCGAAGGACGGCGGCTGGGTCTGAAGCTTTAAGCGGTTGAACCCTTACGCCGCCAACCGTTCCCACAGGAAACGTGCGGTCATCAGGTCCAGGTGCGCGCCGCCGGCGTTCTTGAACATGGTGATGTCATCGGGGCCGGTGCGCCCGCCGGCGGTGCCCTGGCAGAGCTCGAAAAGGTCAGCCAACACGCCCGCCTCGGTGATGGCGCCTGAGGCGATCGGGCCGTCGATGTCGCCGTTCGCGCCGATGGTGAACCAGCGGCTGTCGACATGGATGCGGGCGCGCCGGGCGGCCTCGTCGTCGGCCTCGCGCATGTCGGGGCGGTAGGCGCCCACGAGATCGAGATGCATGCCGGGCTTGAGCCACTCGCCGAACACGATGGGGTCGAGCGAGCCGGTCACGCAGGACACGATGTCGGCCTCGCGGACGGCGGCTTCGAGATCGCCGGCAACAGCAACGTCGAGCTGTTCCGGCCAGTCGAGACCGGCGATGGCCTCGGCTTTTTCCGGAGTGCGGTTCCAGATCCGGACCTTCCCGATTGTGGGCCGGATGGCGGTCATCGCGCGGACCATCCAGGGCGACATCGCGCCCGCGCCCACGACCACGAGCGACGCCGCGTCTTCCCGCGCCAGATGCCGCGCCCCGAGTGCTGAGTCGGCGGCGGTCTTGCGGTAGGTCAGGGCGGTTCCGTCCATGCAGGCCAGCGGGCTGCCGTTCGTGCCGTCGAACAAAACATAGACCGCCTGGACCGCCGGCAGACCCTCGTTGCGCGATGGATTGTCCGGAAACAGTGTGACCAGCTTCATGCCCAGCGCCTCGCCGTTCTGCCAAGCGGGCCAGATCAGCAGGTTGTCAGTCTCGCCGCTCGGCGCGGCCTGCTGCATCAGCAGGCGGTCGACCGCTGGTGGCGGCGCGCAATGATAGCGGTGCAACCCCTCGGTCAGCGCCGCCAGATCGAGGTGACGATGCACAGTTTCGGCATCTACGAAACGCATAACATTCTCCTCGCCGCGGCCGCGGATCGATTTCCCGAAACCCGGTTGTCGGCCCTGACGGCAGGCTAGCCGGTCGAGCGGTCGTTTGGCGATACGAATCGCGCGTTTGCAATGTTAAATTCGGTTAACTCGACCTTAACGATGCAGGCCCGAGTATCGATCTTGAAATGGACAGGAAGACGTCGTCGGTGCTGGATTCGATGGTGCGCGGCCGCTCGGTGGCGGACGCGCTTGAGGGCGTGTGCCGTTGGGTCGAGTCGCAGCACAAGATTGTGCATGCGGCGGTGCTGCTGGCCGACGACCGGTCGCGGACCCTCAGTCCGGCGGCAGGTCCAAGAATTCCGCCGGAAGTGGCCGAGGCCTTCAAGGATTTCCCCTACGGTCCGCGCAATGCTTCCTGCGGCAAGTCTATCTGGCGGGGCGAACGGGTCATCTGCGAGGACATTGCGGCCGATCCGCTCTGGGACGGGTACCGCGACGTGGTCATGGAACATGGGCTCAAGGCCTGTTGGTCCTGCCCGATCACGACCAGCGAAGGTGCTGTGCTCGGCACCATGGCATTCATGTTCAGGACCCGGCGCAAGGCGGTCCCGAAAATCCTCGAGACCCAGGAAGTCGCAGCGCGATTGGCGGCCTCGATTATCGAGCGCGACAGGGCCGAAAGCCGCAACGCGCAGCAAAACGAAGCGCTGATTGCGCTCTCGCGGCGGATGAACCGGGCGACCGGCGATCTCGATTGCGTCCTCAGGGTGATTACGGAAACCGGCGCCGGCACGTTGCAGACCGACCGCTGCAGCATCTGGCTCGCGCCAGGACCCGACACCGGCGCCCGGGCCGGGGGCTGGGTTTGCCGCGATCTCTATGTCCTGCACGAGGAGCGCCATTCCTCAGGGGAACGCTTCAATGCAAATGAGCGCACAGCGTATCTTGAGGCGATCCGGAACGATCGCGCCCTGGCAATCACGTCCTCCCAAAACGACGACCGCCTGAATGAGGCTCAGGCCGGATACGTCGGGCCAAACGGCATCAAATCCACCCTCGACGCGCCGGTCTGGCACGATGGCGAGGTTGTTGGAATTCTGACGTTCGAACAAACCAGCTCGGAACGGAAATGGTCGGTCGAGGACCGGAACTTCGCCGCATCGCTTGCAGATCAGACGGCAATCGCGATCGAGTCAAGCATCAAGCGGGAGCGCGAGACCGAACTCGGCCGAAATCATGAAATGCTTGAGACCATGCTCCAGACAATGGAGCAAGGGGTCATCGTGTGCGGCACGGATCTGCGAATTGTCACAGCCAATACGAAGATCTGCCGGATCCTGAATGTCGACGACCAGTACTTGCACAGAGGGCGTTCGATCGCCGATCTGATCGGTTTGGCCGCAGGGCGCGGAGACTACGGCGCGGGCGATCCGAAACATCGGACCGAGCGCATTCTGCGGCTGTTCGCCGGCAAAGAGTCGTTTGCCTTTCAGCGCACCATCCACGGCAAGGCCATGCTGACGCAGGGCCAGCCGATGCCCGGGGGCGGCTGGGTTGTAACCATAACCGATCTTTCGGACCATGTCGGCAGCGGCGCAGCAGCACGAGAACGCGAGCAGACCCTCGAGAAGGTCACCGAAGGCACCGCGTCGATGTTGTGGATGAGTCTTGCGAACGGCCATTCGCACTATTTCAACCGCGCCTGGCTCAAGTTCCGCGGCACATCCCTCGAGGATGAAATTGGAATTGGCTGGGAAGAGGGCGCCCACCCCGAAGACCGGGACCTGATCGTCAAGCAGTCCTCGAGCTACTGGGACCGTCGCGACCCATACACAAACGAATACCGGTTGCAGCGCCACGACGGCGTGTACCGCACCGTGCGCGAAACCGCCAAACCGTACTGGAATGACGCCGGAGTGTTTCTGGGATATGTCGGCTCGTGCGTCGACGTCACGGTCGAGAACGACGCGCTGGCCGAGCTGCGCGACCGCGAAGCCCTGCTTGCGGCAATCGGCGAGAATTCGCCGGCCAAGATTTCAGTGAAAGACACCGACGGCCGGTTCAAGTTCGTCAACAAGGCGTTTGCCGACTCGCTCGGCCTGCCGGCAGGCGACATCATCGGCAAGTTTCTCCCGGACCTCTATGAGCCCGCCGACGCGAAGGTCTATCAGGGGCATGACGCGGATGTCGTGGCGGCGGCCGGCCCGATCGTGCGGGAAGCCATGTTGCCGGTTGGCGGTGTGCAGGTTCCGCATCTCCTTGTGAAGTTTCCGATCCGCGACGAAGACGGACAGGTAACAGGTATTGGCGCGATCCTGTCCGACATGAGCGAGGCGCTCGCAACCAACGCCGCCCTGGAAGAAAAACAGCTGCTCCTCGAAACCTCGATTGCCGCGATCGAGGACGGTTTCATCATCTTCGACGATCAGGAGCGGATGGTGATGTGTAATGAACAATACCGCGAGATCTACGCGCCGATCGGCCAGTCATGGGAGACCGGCATTTCGATCGAGCAGATCGCGCGCGACACGGCGATCCACTGTGTCGGTCTCGAGGACAACGGCGAACTGGATGCCTGGCTCGACGAGCGGCTCAGCCTGTTCAGAAAACACGGTCGGATGGAGCAGCGCCTCAAGGATGGCCGCTGGATCATCGCGCGCCAGTTCCGTCTGTCCAACGGATGGTCGGTGGGCGTCCGCACCGATGTGACGATCCTCAAGCAGCGCGAGGAAGCGCTGGCGTTGAGCGAAGCCCGCCTGCAGATGGCGCTCGACGGCACCATGGACGGGATCTGGGACTGGAATATTGCAGACGGGAGCTGCTTCCGGAGCCGCCGGTGGCTGGAAATGCTCGGGTTCGAGTCCGGCGAGGGCCGCGAGGACGAGAATCTCTGGGACAATTCGCTCCACCCCGATTTCCAGCAAATATTCGATGCGGCGATCAACCCGCATCTCGAAGGGATCAAGCCGAATTTCGATGTCGAAGTCCAGGTCGTGCGCCAGGACGGCGACGTGATCTGGGTGCTCGATCGCGGCAAGGTGACGGAACGCGACGCAGATGGGCGCCCGACGCGCATGGTGGGCGCGTTGACGGATATCACCGAGCGCAAGCAAGCTGAGCTCGACAAGCGCGAAACCGAGGAATGGCTGCAGTCGATTTTCGACCATGCGCCTTTCCTGATGGCGCTCAAGGACACCGAGGGCCGTGCGGTCCGGGTCAACGAGGAATACCGGCATTTCTATGGCCTCGAGCCGAGGGAAATGGCCGGCAGGACAGTCCACGAAATCTTCGAGCCCGAAATGGCACAATCATTCCGCGATCACGAAATTGAGGTTCTAGAGGCCGGCCACAGTATTGAGCGCGAACTCGTCAACGCGACCCCTCATGGCGACCGGCTCGTGCGCGAGGTCAAGTTCCCGCTTCGCGACTCGGATGGGAAAATCAAGGGGTTGGGATTCATCGGAATCGATGTGACCGAGGAACGTGCGGCCCAGGAGGCACTTGAGCGCAAGGAAGCCCTGCTGCGCACCATCAGCGACAATGCGCCTGCCGAATTTTCCATCAAGGACCGCGACGGCCGCTACCTGATGGTGAACAGATGGTTCTGCGAAAACTTCGGCGTACGCGAAGATCAGGTCATCGGGCAGCGCCTCGAGGACGTTTTCCCGGGCGAAATTGCCAAGGTTACCCAGAATCACGATCAGGAAGTATTCCGCACCGGCAAGACGGTTGCCCGCGAGCGCAAGCTGATCATCCCGGAAGGCAATCCAATCCACATGATCGTCAAGTTCCCAATCCCCGGCCCCGGCGGGGAGGTCGAGTCGGTCGGCTGTCTGACGGTCGATATCACCGACCTTCGCGCCGCCGAGCTCGGCATGAAGGAGAGCGAGACGCGGCTCCATACGATCACCGAGAACGCGCCCGCGATCGTCTATCTGAAGTCTCCCGACAAGCGCTACCTGATGATCAACCGCGCCTTCGAGGAAGCTTACGGCCTTGATCGTGCGGATGTGTTGGGGAAGACCACGCGTGAAGTTTTCGAGGGCGATGCACCGTCGATCTTCGAGGAGAGCGATGACGCGGTCCTCGTCACGGGCGAGCCCGTTGTGCGGGAACTCAAAGATCCGCTGGATTCCTGTGGGCGCGTGTTGCACGTCGTCAAGTTCCCGGTGTTCGACGACGACGGCGAAATGGTCGCAATCGGCGGGATCGAGACCGACATCACCGACCGCAAGATCGTCGAGCGCGAAATCCGCGAGGCGCGGGACAGCGCCGAAGCCGCAAACCGGTCGAAGAGCGACTTCCTCGCCAACATGAGCCACGAGCTCCGGACACCGCTCAATGCAATTCTCGGGTTCTCCGAGATCCTCTCGAACGAGCTCTTCGGCAAACTCGGGAACGAGCGCTACGCCGAGTACGTCGGCGACATCCGCTCGAGCGGCGAGTTACTGCTGAGCCTGATCGACGACATCCTCGATCTCTCGCGGATCGAAGCGGGGCGGGTGAAACTCGACTTCGAGGTGTTCGGCGCCGCCGACGCGATCCGCCATGCCGCGCGCCTGATTGACGACCACGCGCGTCATTCGGGCGTCACCATCGACGTCGATCTGCCGGAACCCGATATAGATCTCGAAGCGGACCCGCGCGCGTTCAAACAGATAGTCACCAACCTGCTCTCGAACGCCGTGAAGTTCACACCCGAGGGCGGCCGCGTGGATTTGAGGACACGGATCAGCGACGACGGCCGGTTCGCGGTGATTGTGTCAGACACCGGCGTCGGCATGTCCAAGGATGATATCCCGACGGCATTGTCGACCTTCGGCCAGGTCGACAACCCGCATGTCCGGCGCCACAACAAGGGCTCCGGGCTCGGCCTGCCAATGGTGCGCAACCTTGTCGAACTGCACGGCGGCAGCCTCGATATCGAAAGCACGCTCGGGGCCGGCACGACCGTCACCTGCTATTTCGGGGCAGACTGCGTCGCCGACAGCGCGCCGCTGCGTCCCAGAATCGCGATCGCCCGCTAGGCGTCAGACTTCGCTTGATCCGGTGCCAGCCTTGGCCCCAAACTCAGCTTCTTTCCAATGTCATTCGATCACAGCCGGACGGACGGGCATGAGCGATACACCCTCGCGGGTCACCCTCGATTTCGACCCCGACACACCGGGCAAGCACCAGGGCGTGATGCGGGTGCCGAACTCGCGCAACAGTTCGGCGTGGGGGACGTTGATGATGCCGTTGACTTCGGTGTCGAACGGCGATGGGCCGACGGTGCTGCTGACGGCTGGCAATCACGGCGACGAATATGAGGGTCAGGTCGCGCTGATGAACCTCGCCCGTGAACTCGAGCCGGGTGACGTGTCGGGCCGGGTCCTGATCCTGCCGCACCTCAACCTGCCGGCCGTGCAGGGCGCGTGCCGGTTGTCGCCGCTCGACGGGCGGAACATGAACCGTATCTTCCCTGGCAAGTGGGACGGCACGATCAGTGAGGCGATCGCGGACTTCGTCTACCGCGAACTGATTGCCCGGGCCGACATCGTGGTCGACATCCACTCGGGCGGTAAATCGCTCTATTTCGCGCCCTGCGCCGTCATTCACAAGCTTCCCGACCCGGATCACCAGGCCAAATGCCTTGCGGCGATGAAAGCGTTCGGAGCTCCCCTCGGGCTCATCCTCGAGGAACTCGACAGCCAGGGCATGCTCGACAGCGCCGTTGAGGACCTCGGCAAGGTATTCGTCTCGACCGAGATCGGCGGCGCCGGCGCGCTGACCGCCGAAAGCGTCGGGATCGCCGCCCGGGGCGTGCGCAACATCCTGCTCCACGCGGGCGTCCTCGATGGCGAGGTCGAAAGCGCCGAGAGCCGGATCATGGATGTGCCCGGCGGCGACTGCTTTACGGCGGCCCCGGTTGACGGCCTGTTCGAGCCATTTGCCGACATCGGCGACGAAGTCGCGGCAGGCGCCCCGGTGGGCCCGGTGGATTGCATCAGCGCGCCCCCCCGAGAGACCGTCGTCGTCACACCCGTGCAGGGCGATG
>JAJFFI010000004.1 GCA_021776755.1 Alphaproteobacteria bacterium
CGGCGCCGCCCGGCGGGCAGGAGTCCGGAGACGAGACTCCCTGGGGCGTGGCCGCCGAATAGCCCCTAGAGCTCGGCGTCGATTTCCGAGATCGGGCGGCCTTCCCTGGCGATGCTCCAGGAGCGCAGCCGGTAGACGCCGGTGCCCGCCGCGACCAGCGTGCCGTTGCCGTCGCGCGCCTCGAGTTGCGTGAAGAACACCTGCCGGCCGCCGCCCTGCACGCGGCCTTCGCAGATCAGCTTGCCGCCGTTCCCGTCAAAGTCCGCGAGCGCCATGAAATGCGTCTCCAGCGTGATCGTGACACAGCGCCGCGCGTTGCCTTCCACCGGACAGAACGTTCCGGCATAGCCCCCCGCCGCGTCCAGCACGGTCATCGCGACGCCGCCATGCAGGTTGCCGCTGCGGTTGCGGTGCCCTTCGCCGAGGTCGAGCGCGAGCCGGGCGTAGCCGTCCTCCCACGCATCCACGTAGTAGCCGACGAGCTTGCGGAACCCGTGCACGGTCTCGCCGAATTTATCGAGGTCTTCATCCGATCCGGTCATGTCGGCAATAGAATTTATCCGGGGGCGGCACGCAAGGGGCCTCCCGTATTGCTCCTCAAGATGAGCCGCCACGTGATGGATGCATGCGAACCCGGAACCCGCTATACGAACGCCCATGACCAAACCCGTCGCGTCCAACAAACCGCCACTGCTGCTCACGCCCGGCCCACTCACCACGGCCGACGCCACGCGCGAGGCGATGCTGCGCGACTGGGGGTCGCGGGATACCGACTTCATTGCGCTCAACGCCCGGGTGCGCGCGGGCCTGCTGGATATCGCCAACGGCGCGCCGACGCACACAACGGTGCCGCTCCAGGGCAGCGGCACCTTCATTGTCGAGGCCGCCCTCTGCACGCTGGTCCCCCACCGGGATGTTTCGGACCGTAAACTGCTGATCTGCGCCAATGGCGCCTACGGCCACCGCATGGCGCGGATCTGCGAGATCGCCGGGCGCTCGCACGCCATCATCGAGGCCCCCGAGGACACGCCGATCGATCCCGCCGCCGTGCGCGCCGCCCTCGAGGCCGAGCCGGCGCTGACCCATGTGGCGCTCGTCCATTGCGAGACCACCACGGGGCTGCTGAACCCGGTCGCCGAGATCGCCGCCGTGGTCGCCGGGGCCGGGCGCGAGCTGATCCTCGATTCGATGAGCGCGTTCGGCGCGCTGCCCGTGGACGTGCAGGCCGATGGCATCGGCTGCGTCGTCGCGTCGTCCAACAAGTGCCTCGAGGGTCCGCCGGGCTTCGGCTATGCCGTGGTGCGGGAAGACCTGCTGGCGGCAGCAAAGGGCAACGCCCATTCGCTCTCCCTCGATCTCGAGCACCAGTGGCGCGCGATGGAAGGCAACGGCCAGTGGCGCTTTACGCCGCCGACCCATGTGATCGCCGCCTTCGATGCGGCGCTGGCGGCTTTTCAGCACGAGGGTGGCCAGCCGGCCCGTCTCGCGCGCTATGCCGACAATGCCGAAACCCTGATCGGCGCGATGCGCGGCGCGGGTTTCGAGACCTATCTGCCCGACGACTTGCAGGCGCCGATCATCGTCACCTTCCATGCGCCGGCCGATCCGGCCTGGGATTTCGCCGCGCTCTACGACCGCCTCGTCGCCCGCGGCTTTGCGATCTATCCGGGCAAGCTGACCCAGGCCGAAACCTTCCGCATCGGCGTCATCGGCCAGGTCACGGCAGCCGACATGACGACCGTCGCCGCCACGATCTCAGAGGAGCTTGCGGCGATGGGTATTAAACGGTTCGGCTGGGACTAACGCGCTGAACTGTCCGGCATTTACGTAAAAACACACTGTTCATTTCGCGTTTACGAATTGTTAGCCAATCCGGCTTCATAGTCACCGGAACGCGCCGCACCGCGCATTCACAGAGATTTTCGCCCAGCGATTCTTGCGCAGACGCGGCAGCCATCCGAATGGAGTGCTCCGACATGCGCAACCCCTTCACCGACCACCCCCGCCAGACCGCCGTGCCTCAAGGCTATTGGCAGCATGCCGCCTTCGCCTTTACCCAAAGCGCGGGCCTCGTCAACGCCGGAATTCTCGGCATGATCCACGCGGTATTCCCGTGGCTCTTCCCGTTCCACGCGGCCGAGCACGTCATCAGGACGGCAAAGGTTCTGGAGCGGACCGGCCGTCACGCGGAGCTGTTCGCGAAATACAGCAGCGGCCCGGATGTGGTTGCGAAAAAGCGCCGGGGCAAGGATCACGGCGCCTCGATCGCCGCCCGCCTGCCGCGGCTCGACCAGGACAACAACCGCCGCGCTGCATAGGCAAGAGAGAACCCTCTCTCTTCATAGGGAGAGGGCAGGGTGAGGATGAGTCCGTCGAATCGCGATGGCGCCAACTATTGCCCCGGTACGAGCGAGCCCCGCTCGCCAAGCAGGTAGCGCCCGACGTCCACATAGTCGATCGCCAGCGAGGCCACCAGCGTCGCGACCAGCACCCAGATCACCGCGCGAAACGGCTGGGTGATCCCGCCCGTGCGCAGGCGCCAGACCAGATAGATCACCAGCGGCGTCCAGAAGATCACATGCGGCAGGCCCAGCAGGCGGACATAGCCGACCTGGCCGTAAAGCCACTGCATCACCACGAACATTGCGCCGTTCGTGACCAGCAGCACGGCCGCGTCCCGCCACGTCTTGCGCGAAAACAGCAGCAC
>JAJFFI010000031.1 GCA_021776755.1 Alphaproteobacteria bacterium
CGCCACGGCGATATTGACGCGCGCGACGAGCACAATGTCTCAAATCCCGGCACATCCATTCCCGACGAACACGACCTGATGCGCGCGGTCCATGCCGCCCATTCCGACGAGTTGGGAGCGGCGCCCGAAATGTCGATGGAAGTCTGGTGCTCGGATGCCGCCCACATGAACCGGTACGGCGTGCCGACAGTGAATTACGGAGCCGCAGGCCGCATCCGCGCCGGCGGTGAAGGCTGGTCGACGGCACAGGGCGAACACGTCCATATCGGGGATTTGCTGGACATCACCAGGATCTACGTCCGCGCGGCGATCGCCTGGTGCGGGCTTGCCGGGTCGGAGGCATGACACCATGACCCACATGCTCGGGATCGATGTCGGGGGCACGTTCACCGATTTCATCGACATCGACGACAAGGGTGAGGTGCGTGTCGCCAAAATGGCCACCACGCCAGACCGGCCGACCCAGGGCGTTTTGGACGGCCTCGACCGCCTGTCCGAGCCTTTTGGGTCGCTCGAAAACTACCTGAAGTCGGTCGACCTCATCGTTCACGGTACGACGATCACCACCAACGCCGTGATTACCGGCAACTTTGCCCGGACCGGTTACATCACGACCAAGGGCTTCCGGAACCTGCTCAACTCGCGCCGCGGGCTCAAGCGCTCGGCCTTCACGGCAAAAGAGGCGCCGCCCGAGCCCATCGTGCCGCAGTATCTTGTCCGAACCGTCGAGGAGCGGCTCGACAAGGACGGCAAGGTCGTCACCCCGCTGAATGAAGCCGATGTCTCCGAGGCCGCTGATTTTTTCAGAAAACAGAAGGTTGAGGCTGTCGCGGTCAACCTCATGTTTTCGTTCCTTACGCCCGACCACGAACGCCGTGTCGGCGAAATTCTCGCAGACCGCATACCGGACGCCTATGTCAGCCTGTCGCACCGTGTCCTGCCCCATGTGCGGATGTACGAGCGGGGCTCGACGACGGTGTTCAACGCCTGCGTCGGACCCCTGCTGAAAAACTACATCGACGACCTCCAGTCCCGGCTGAACCGTTCCGGGTTCGGCGGCAGGCTGCTCACCATGCAGTCGAACGGCGGCGTGATGTCGCCGGAGGTGGTCAAGGATTTCGGCGCCAATACGCTGCTGTCGGGCCCGGCGAGCGGCCCCGTGGCAGCGCTGCATTTCTGCCGGCCGCACGGGCTCGAGGATCTGGTGACCATCGACATGGGCGGGACCAGTCTCGACGCGTCCCTGGTGCGTGACGGCAGGCCGTCGATCACCAAGGAATCGGAGGTTGCCGAATACGCGCTCGCCGTTCCGACACTCGACATTCGGGCCATCGGCTCGGGTGGCGGATCGCTGGCGTCCGTGGACAGTGCGGGCCGGCTGAAAGTGGGTCCGGAAAGCGCGGGCGCCGTGCCCGGTCCGGTCTGCTATGGCATGGGCGGCGTGCAGCCCACGGTCACCGACGCGAACCTTGTTCTGGGTTATCTCAATCCGGAATATTTTCTGGGCGGCGAGCACCGGCTGGACGAGAAACTGGCGGCGCAGGCCATCGACCGGGACGTCGCCAGGCCTCTTGGGGTCACGCGCGAGGCCGCGGCCGAAGGCATCGTGCAGCTGGTCAACGTGCAGATGGCCAACGGTGTGCGCCAGGTGTCGATCGAACAGGGCTTCGATCCGCGCGACGCAACGCTGGTCGTGGCCGGCGGCGCCGGCCCGCTGCATGGCTGCGGGATCGCCGAGGAACTCGGCCTGGAACTCGTTCTCGTGCCACGCGTCAGTTCGGTGCTCTGCGCGGCCGGGATGCTGACGACCGATCTTCGCCATGATCTCCTGCGCTACGTTGCGGTGCGCCTCGACGATAGCGGTGCCGCTGCAAAAATCCTGAACCGGGCCCGCAAGGAGCTGGTGTCCGAGGGCCGTGGTCTGCTCAAGGACGAGCATGTGCCGAAAACGGATCAGGCGTTCGAATTTGCGGCTGACATGCAATTCGAGGGGCAATTCAATGTTCTTGAGACGCCTTTGCCGTCCTTGGCCAAGGGAACCGTGGACGCGCCTGCAATCGCCCGGATCGAGGATGACTTCCGGCGCCATCATGGGTCGGTCTACGGCTACACCCTTGCCGACGCACCGGTCGAAATCCAGTCACTGCGTCTTTCGGCGATCGGCCGGACGAAGCCGCCGGATTTCGGTCTAATCGCAAAAGGCAGCAGCCAGCCCCCTTCGACGAAAAAACCGAAACGCACGGTCTGGTTCAGGGGCCGGAAAACCCGCGTGCCGGTCTATGACGGCAGCACCCTCAAATCGGGAAACCGGATCGCGGGCCCGGCGATTATCGAACAGCCCACAACCACGATCCTGGTAAAACCCGGCTGGAATTTGCAGGTCGATCTGATCGGTTCATTCGCGCTCTGGCCGGACCATGCCAATCTGAACCCGATCCTGCAGCGCCTGTCGCGCGGGCGGGCCCGATCATTTTCCAAACTTCTCACGTGAGGCTGGACATGCCCGGAAAAAAAGGAAAATCCAAGCAGCGCAGCAAGGACATCGACCCGATCCTGCTGTCGATCATTCCCAACCGGCTGGACGGTATCGCAGAGGAAATGGCGCAGACGCTGATGATGACCTCGCGCTCGGGGATCTTCGCCGAGGCCCGCGATTTCGTGACCGGGATCCTCGACCGCGACGGACGCCTGCTAGCCCAGAGCCGCTATTTTCCTGGATTCGCCTGCGCACTGCCCTACATCATCCCGCACATTCTCGATAAATTCGCGGGCGATCTTGAGGACGGCGACGTCATCATCGTCAATGACCCCCGCCAGGGAAACAGCCACCTGCCAGACATGAATGTCGCCAAGCCCGTGTTCTGGGAGGGCGAAATCCAGTTCTGGGTGGCGTGTAAGGGGCATATGGCGGATATCGGCGGCGCCGGTGTTGCGGGCTACGATCCCGCCGGCGAAACGCTCTGGAACGAGGGCGTCATCGTCCCGGCCACCAAGCTCTTCAGCCGTAACCGCTTGAACGAAGGTGTGCTCGACCTGATCCTGGCCCAG
>JAJFFI010000301.1 GCA_021776755.1 Alphaproteobacteria bacterium
CCTCGTCGATCACGAAGATCTTCACGTCCGTCAGCAGGATGTTGCCGCGCTCGAACAAATCGATCAGCCGGCCGGGCGTGGCGATCAGCACATCGACGCCGCGGTCGAGCTTCTTCTGCTGCTCGCTCACCGACTCGCCGCCGATCAACAGCGCCTTGTTCAGCTTGTGGTACTTGCCGTAGGTCTCGAAGCTTTCCGAGACTTGGGTCGCAAGCTCACGGGTCGGCTCCAGAATCAGCGAGCGCGGCATCCGCGCCTTCGCCCGGCCTCGCCCGAGGATGTCGATCATCGGCAGCGTGAAGCCGGCGGTCTTGCCGGTGCCGGTCTGCGCCATGCCAAGCACATCGCGTCCCATGAGGACGAGCGGGATGGCCTGGGCCTGGATTGGAGTGGGTTCGGTATAGCCCGCATCCGAGACGGCGCGCAGCACGTTCTCGTCGAGCCCAAGGTCTACAAATGACATTCGGTTGTTTTTCCTGACATGGTGCCCGCGGGCCTTCCAGCGGGCCGGGCGTATCTTAGCTACGCCATGTTACCGGGATTCAGTTTCGATTTCGTTTGGCCGAAACGCAAATCAATCTTTTGATACGGCCCTTGCCGGCAATCCCGTTGCCCGGCAGGGTCCGTCTTGGCCGCTTCTGCGGCTTGGCCTAAAGTGCGCCCCCAAACATGCGATCCAATCGGGCAGCCAGCGGAAAAGGGGTGAGCGGCCATGTTGATGAAGGCAGATCAATCTGCGCTTGTCGTCGTAGATGTGCAGGAACGGCTTGCACCGGCCTTGCACGAGCCGTCGCGCGTTATAGAGAAGTGCGAGCGGCTTATGCAAGGGGCCGAAATTCTCGATGTGCCCATTCTCCTGTCGGAGCAGTACCCCAAAGGCCTCGGCCACACGGTTCCGTCGCTGGCGAAACTCGCCCCCGAGGGCGCGACATTCGAGAAGTTGCACTTTTCCTGTGCTTCAGATGAGAGTTTTGCCAAGCGTTTCAAGGCCCTCGGCCGCCCCCACGCGATCGTCTGCGGGATGGAGGCCCATGTCTGCGTCCTTCAGACCGCCTTCGGGCTCCAGGACGCGGGCTATGACGTGATGGTCGTGGGCGACGCGGTCACGTCGCGCTTGACCGCCAACCGGGATTTCGCGCTCGAGCGCATGGCGGCTGCCGGCATCACGATCGTGTCGACCGAGATGGTGCTGTTCGAGTGGGTGGAAGTCGCGGGCACGCCGGAGTTCCGGGCGATCTCGTCGCTGATCAAATAAGCCCCCGTGTGACCGGCCAAAAATGACCAAACGCCAAAACCTCCTGCTGCTGCCGGGCTTGCTGTGCGATGAGGCGCTCTGGGCGCACCAGACAGCGCATCTCGCTGACCTTGCCGACATCCAGGTGGCCGACTTTGCGGCCGGTGATCCGCCGCAAGATTCGCTTGGCGAGATGGCTCGCCGGGCGCTCGCGGCCGCACCCGAGCGCTTTGCGCTCGCCGGACTTTCGATGGGCGGGTATGTCGCGCAGGAGATCATGCGCCAGGCGCCGGAGCGCGTGACGCGCCTCGCGCTCCTCGATACCTCGCCGCTTGCCGACACGCCCGAACAGCGCCGCCGCCGCCAGGGCCTGATGGCGCTTGCCAGGACCGGCAAGTTCCGCGGCGTGACCGAAAAAATCCTGCCGATGTTCCTGCCCGAGGACCGGCTCGGCGACAAAGCGCTCACCGGCGAAATCATGGCGATGGCCGAGCGGGTCGGGCGTGAGGCCTTTCTCGCGCAGCAGCAGGCGATCCAGGATCGGCCCGACAGCCGCCCCGATCTCGCAAAGGTGACCTGCGCAACGCTGGTTGTGTGCGGCAGGCTCGATGCGCTGACCCCGCTCGCCCGGGCCGAGGAAATTGCCGACGCCGTGCCAGGTGCCGCGCTGGTCGTGATCGAGAACTGCGGCCACATGGCCACCATGGAACGGCCCGAGGCCGTCACCGCCCTGATGCGCTACTGGTTGCAGATATGAAGGTATGCCCCATGCCCGACATTCGCCGCGCCGTCGTCGCCCTGATCCTTTCGCTCTTTACCGCGATGCCGGTGCTGGCGCAGTCCGACCCGCCGCCGGTCTACATCGAAGGCCGCTGGGTCTGGGAGGCGGCCTGCACGTCGGGCAAATACAAAGGCGAGTGGGTTATCCACCAGAACGCGGATGGCACGTTCGCCGGCGCCTACGGCAACACCAACATTGCCGACGTGGGCTCGATAGAAGATGGAGTAATCGAAGGCCGCAACATCCGCTTCGTGCATGCGTACCGGCATCTGCTCTATGGCAAGACCCGCGAGCAGGTGCGAGCAAAGTATCGCTATGTGAATGGCCAGGAGGTCGTGCTCGACGGCACGGCGACGGGGCCTGGCTATCACTGCACTTACGAAGCACGCCGCAAGAAGGAGTAGGCCGGGAGCCTAGCGGAGGCATTTCACACAGCTCAGTTCCATTCCGAGTTTCTTCTTCCGCCCGGCCGCTGTTGTGACCCATTCGCGGTTCTGAAACGGCGGGTTGTGGCGGACATGCTGGCCGTGACCGCAGACAAGCTCCGCGACCCAGTCGCCGTGCTCGTCCTTGCGGAACCCGGTGATCGGGGAGAGGCGGCCAGCCTGCCGGATACCGGCGCTGTCGTCGGTATGCTCGCGAAACCAGCCCTCGCAGAACTCCGAGAATGTTTCGGCCAGCCGTGTCGGACGGGACTGGGCGAGGCGGGCCAGCACGAGCGGGCCCGGGTCAATCTTGTCGCGGATCGGCCGGTAGGCGATCGGCAACCCGTCATAGGTGATGTCGCCGGCGGGCCGCGTCGCGAGGATCGAATAGCCGAAGCCGTTGCCGACCATCCCCCGCACCGTCTCGAACGAGGGCGAGCGATAGGCGACGTTGGGCTCGACGCCCGCCTGGCGCAGGATCGAGGTGAAATAGTCGACGCTCGGCGGCACATCGAGCAGCACCATCGGGACGTCCGCCAGATCGGCCAGCGCAATATCTTCGTGCTCCGTCAGCGGGTGATCGGGCGGCAGCAGCACATAGGACTCGATCGCGGCCAGGGTCCGGCACTCGAGGTGTTCAGGCAGGTCGACGTCGTAGATCAACACCATCTCGAAGCGCCCGTCGTCCAGGCCTGCGAGCAGTTCGTCCTGATGTCCCTCAAACAACCGCACGCTGGCATCCGGATGGGCGGCGGCGAAGGACTTCAGGAGTCGCGGCATGAACCGCGGCGTCACCGTGACGAAGCCGCCGAGCGACAGCTCGCCCCGCACGGCCTGCCCGAGATCGTGGGCGCTCTCGCCAATCTCTTTCGCCTGGGCCAGCAAACTGCGTGCGTCGATCAAGAGCCGCCGGCCGGCCTGGGTCGGCGACACGCCTTGCGCATGGTGGCGAATAAACAGCTGTACGCCGAACTGCGCCTCGAGTTTGGCGACTGCGGTTGAGATGGAGGGCTGCGAGATATTCAGGCTGCGCGCGGCCGCGGCGATGCTGCCGTGCTCGGCGGCGGCCACGAAGTAGGTCAGCTGGCGGAGCGAGTAGGATATCAAGAAAAACTATCCAATCCGTAATTTAATAATATTTTACCTTATCGAGCGCGCCGTGCAAACTCCCTTCAACGATGGCCGACCGATCGAATGCGGCCTCATGGGAGAACGACATGCTGCGCACTGGCGACGAATACCGCGACTCGATCCGGGACGGCCGCAAGATCTGGATCAACGGCGAGGAAGTATCGGACGTCACGACGCATCCGGCGTTCAAGCCGATCGTCGACGTGCGCGCGCGCATCTACGACATGGCGCATGAGGACGAGCATCGCGAGACCATGTCCTACATCGAGGAAGGCTCGAACGAGCCCTGCTGCATCGGGCACAAGCTGCCGCGCACGATCGAGGACTGGAAGCACAAGAAACGCGCCATCGATGCCGTGATGCGCGACGTCGGCGGTGTCGTGACCCGCATGTCCGACGAAACCGTCGGCGAGATGTGGTCGCTCTGGGACGGCAAGGACGTGATGAGCGAGATCGACCCGCGCTTTGCCGAGAACGTCGAGCGCCACATCATGGATGTCGTGCGCAACGACACCTTCCACGTGTCCGCCAACACGGATCCCAAGGGTGACCGCTCCAAGCGGCCGCAGGACCAGGACCCGGACATGCTGCTCCACGCGGTCAAGGAGACCGACAAGGGCATCGTCGTGCGGGGCGCGAAATACGAGACCGCTGCGGCCTACGCGAACCAGGCCTTCGTGAAGCCGACGATCGCCAACTGGGGCGACCAGAAGCTTTCGGATTATGCGCTGGGTTTCATCTGCCCGATGAACGCCGACGGCCTCATGCACATCTGCCGCACCGGCTTTGCCGGCTGGAAGGACCCGAAGGACTATCCGCTCGCCAACAAGGTCGACGAGGTCGACACACTCCTGGTGTTCGATGATGTGTTCATCCCCTGGGAGGACGTGCTTTTCTATCAGCACACCAAGGCCGCGACCTTTATCCGCGGCACGCTGCACCGGTATTCGGCCTGGGCCTTCGTCATCCGCATGCTCTACTACGCGGACCTGATGATCGGCGTGGCGCTGCACAACGTGCGCCAGACAGGGCTGCAGCAGCAGCAGGCGGTGCGCGAGAAGCTCGCCGAACTTGCGGTCTATCGCGAAGGCATCCGCTCGCATCTGATGGCCTCGATCTACGAGGGGCAGGAGAGCCCGAACGGCCTCCTGATGCCGAACCAGTCGATGATGTTCACCGGCCGCGTGCAGGCGACGACGCAACTGCCGGCAATGATGCATCTCGCCCGCGAGCTCTGCGGCGGCCAGATTTGCATCACGCCGGACAGCGCC
>JAJFFI010000302.1 GCA_021776755.1 Alphaproteobacteria bacterium
TTCGGGTTGCCGGCCGACTACGCTGCGCTGCGCCGGATCGCCGATGCCGATGGCATGGCGCTGATCGCCGACGCGGCACAGAGTTTTGGGGCGCAACAGGGAAACCGCCGCGTTGGCTCGCTGGCGCCAGTCACTGCGACAAGTTTCTTCCCCGCCAAGCCACTCGGCTGCTTCGGGGATGGCGGCGCAGTTTTCACCGATGACGACAAGATGGCCGACCTTCTGAAATCGATCCGCGTACACGGCAAGGGAGAGTCGAAATACGATATCGACCGGATTGGCCTGAATGCCCGTCTGGATACGGTACAGGCAGCAGTTCTGCTCGGGAAGCTTCCAGCGCTGGCCTGCGAGATAGAAGCACGCAACCGACTTGCCGATTTTTATGACTCAAAGCTTTCCGACGTAGCGACCACGCCACTTCGCCGGGAAAACAATTCCAGCGCCTGGGCGCAGTACACCTTGCTCGTCGATGATCGCGACGGGCTCGGGGAACGATTGAAAGCCAAGGGGATACCGACGGCAGTCTACTATCCCAAACCGATGCATTTGCAGGCAGCGTACTCCACCTACGGCGATGGCCCGGGAGACTTTCCCGTGAGCGAAAAGCTGTCCACCCAGGTGATAAGTCTCCCCATGCACGGCTACATGAACGACGACATTGCGGAACGAATTGCGGAGGCCGTTCGCGAATGCGTGGCCACTTGATCCGGTATCCGGAAAGTGCCCCGGGACTGTCGGTGGGTCCCGGTCTCATCCCGTGCAAATCTTGCAACTGGAAGCCAAGGTGGAAATAGTGCGGCACAACGTCACCGTTCTCGGGGATTCGCGTGCGTTCGATACCTATTACGCGAACGCCAGCTACACGACCCGATACGGATACGACGCGACCTTTTCGCACGTCTGGCGTGCCGCGGCGCTCGCTGATCCGGACGCAGGGTATGATGTTGTCCATATACCGGATCATTTTCGTGGCGGAACGGTTCAGAACAACATCGTCCGGCTTGCACTCACGGACCCCGCCGTGGTGGTCCTGCTCGACGGCATCTGGGAGACGCTCCTCAACAAGGGCCACTTCATCGAATATGCCAAGGAGAACGATCCTGGCCTACCGTATTCGCGCGAGCGGCTTGTCGAGCTTTTCAAGGCGGACCGGCTTTCCGTCTCACCCCGGGATCTTGCCGAGCGGACGCGGACACTGGTCTCGTATTTCAGGCGGCGGCGGCGGCAGGTGATCTATATGACGCTCCCGGTGCCGCCGAAGGCTTACATCGGCAGCACCTATCACGCGGGCGACTACACGCCCCATGCGGACTGGGATGAGTGTCTGACCGCCGTAAATACAGCGGGAACCGCCGTCGCACAGGATTATGGATGCGAGGTGTTTGACCTCACCGGACTGATGACCGAGATCGGCGGCCCGGAGAAAGCACTGATCGACCAGTGGCATTTCTCTCCGGCCTTCCATCAGGAGATCGCAAAGCGGCTGGCGGCGTCCGTAACCGTGATGCTGAAAAACGCGCCTGGGCCGAGCCATGTTTCGCACGACTTCATGCTGGGCCCCTCGACCGGAACACTCCCGCCGGACGTCATTGTTCACAAAGGAACGCCAGGAGACGAACCGGGCGCCTTGGCGGCCCTCGGACCGGAGCAAATCCTGATCTATCCCGACGAGCTGAGCGACCTCGACAATCCCCGCGGCTATGATCGTGCCGAGCTCCAGAAACAGGCAATCCGTTGACTGACAAGAAGTCGAACATTCCGCTGTCAAAACCGCATTTTCCGGCAGCCCTTCGCAAGGCAATCGCAGCCGACATAGAGGACATTCTGGCCTCCGGGCGATTGATGTCCGGCCCGTGGGCGAAGAAATTCGAGGAGCAGTTTGCAGCCCTGACCGGGAGGGCGCACGCGGTCAGTGTCCACTCCTGCACGACCGCATTGCAGATCGCACTCTCCTTTGCCGATGTGAAGGGAAAAGACGTTCTGGTTCCCGCAGGCAGCTTCATAACCGATATAAGCGTCGTCGAATTTGCCGGCGGACGGCCGGTTCTGGTCGACATGAATCCGGAAACGCTGGCGCTCGATATCGAGGATTTGCGGCGAAAGATCACGCCGGAAACTGCCGCTGTGATCTGGGTCCACCTGACCGGTATCATCGCGCAAGATTTTCAGGCGATCCTCGATTTTACTCAGAAGCACGGTCTCTTTCTGATCGAAGACGCGGCACACGCGCATGGTGCCGAAATCGATGGCCGCCGGGCCGGAAGTTTCGGCGATGCTAGTACGTTCAGCTTCTATCCAACGAAGGTGTTGACCAGCGGTACCGGAGGGATGTTGACGACCGACAATCCGGACCTCGCCAGATATGCCCGTGAAATACGGATGTTCGGCAAGGATGAGGAGACCGGCGAAATCGTCCACTACGGCAATGACTGGTTTCTGGATGAAATACGCGCCTGCGTCGCCAGCCATCAAACCTCCGATCTTGAAGGTCAGGTTGTCCGGCGGCGGGAAATCGCAGCGGCCTATCACATGGCATTCGCCAATCAGCCGGGTTTCAGAATGCTCGACGTCGCGGCCGGAAACCTCCCGGCCTGGTATCAGTATGCCGTATTTCTAAATCCCGCGGTCGACCGCAAGGCATTGATCCAAATGCTCAAGTCGAAACACGGCGTCGACACGAAGGGCATCTACAAGCCCACGCACCATGAACAGATTTTCAGAAAATTCGACGACGGACGCCTCACGGCCACCGAAGACGTGCTGCATCGCTCGCTTTGCCTACCGATGCACGCGGGGCTCCGCGATGACGAGGTCAAGAAGATCGCGGATGCGCTGGTGACCGAGGTCCGGGCGCAGCTCGGATAGATGCGCATCCTGCTGACAGGCGCCGGCGGCTTTGTCGGCGCCAGCGTCGCGTCCAAGCTGGTGGGCGCCGGGCATCTGGTGACTGGCACCTGGCACTCGAATAGTGACCGGCATCCGGACGTGCTTCCGTCCGGGCTGAGCCTGGTTCAGGCCGATCTGGCCGAGCAGCCCGAGGTCGACGCCCTGTTCGCCGGGGACGCAGGTTTCGATGCCATCATCCATATGGCAGCCGTCGTGGCGGGCCGTGAGGAAGACCCTGAATTTCCGGTGCGCGTCACCCGCGCCAATGTGACAGCCACCGCCAACTTGATCGCGGCCGCGTCCCGGACAGGATGCGGCCGTTTCGTATTCACATCGACCATCAGCGTCTACGGCAATCGCGGGGCACCGCCCGGCGGATACCGGGAGACGGATGCTGCGCCAAACACATGGTATGGCTGGAGCAAGCGCGCTGGCGAGAACATGCTGGAGATTGCCGCAAAGAGCACCGGACTGACCGCGGTGTCGCTCCGGCTGGCCGGGGTGCACGGACGTGGCCGGGTCTCGGGCGCGCTGCACAAGATGACAAGCGCCGCAATCGCGGGGCAGGACATCATTGTGAGTGAGCCCGGTAGCCGCTTCCAGTGGGCACTGGTCCAAGATGTATCGCAGGCCGTGAGGCTGGCCTGCGAGGCGGACTGGCCGGGGGGAGCCAGGGTCCTCAACCTTGCGAGCGCCGACAGCTTCACCCTCGCCGAACTGGCGCAGCGGTTGCTGGACATGACCGGCAATGGTGGGCGCATCGACACCTCTGGAGCCACAGGCCGTGTGCGCGACGAGACGCTCAACATTGACGCCGCGGTCCGCCACCTCGGGTATTCGCCGACGACACTGGGCGATTTCTTGCCCGGCTACGTCGCGGGAATGCGCAACGCGTGACCGTCGTCGCCATTCATCAGCCGAACTACGCGCCCTGGCTTGGCTATTTCTACAAGCTCGCGCGGGCGGATTTTTTCGTGTTTCTCGACGATGTCCAGTTCAGCAAGCAGAGCTTCATCAACCGGGTCCGGATATTCGGCCCCGGCGGTCCGCGCTGGCTGTCGCAGCCGGTGAAAGTGAGCCTCGGGCAGACCATTCAAGACGTGCGCCCCGCCAACCCCGAATGGGCGCGGTCACATCTGGATACCTTGCGCGGCAGCTATCACGATGCCGATGCTTTCCGGTCTGTCTGGCGTGACGTCGAGGCGCTCTACGCCGACCTGCCAGGCGCCGATTTGGCCGCTGTCAACCAGGCGCTTGTCGAGCGGATCGCGGCCCGGCTCGGCCTGCAAACCGAATTCCGCGCGTCGTCCGGGATTGAGACCGGCAGCGATGTGGGAGACGACCGGCTGGTGAGGATCGTCGACACGCTGGCACCCGGCGGCACGTATCTCTCCGGCAAGGGTGGCGCGGGATACCAGGATCCCGACAAGTTCTCCGCCGCGGACCTGACGCTTGCCTACACCGACTTCACACATCCGGTTTATTCGCGGGGAAAGGCAGGTTTTGAGGCCGGGTTGTCGGTGCTTGATGCCGTGTTCCATCTTGGCTGGGAGGCGGCCGCGAAGCTGCTGCAACCGTGACTGTCCGCGTTCTGTGCCTCGACATTGAAGGTGGCTATGGCGGATCCTCCCGCAGCCTCTTCGAACATATCCGCCAT
>JAJFFI010000303.1 GCA_021776755.1 Alphaproteobacteria bacterium
GTCCACGCCGCCATCGGCAATTACGGAGCCGTTTTCCATCAGAATGGCGCGGTTGCACAGTTTTTTGACAGTACTCACCGAGTGTGTCGCCAGCAACAGGATACTGCTTCGTTCCATCATCGCGTGCATCCGCTCCTGAGCCTTTGCGATGAAGGCGGCATCCCCGGTCGCGATATTCTCGTCTGCGATCAGAATCTCGGGATGAAAAGCCGTCGCGACGCCGAAGGCGAGGCGGGTTTTCATGCCGGCGGAATAGGTGTCGACGGGCAGGTCCAGAAAGTCTCCGAGTTCGGTGAAGTCGGCGATATCCGGACTGATCTCCTTGATCTCCCGTTCCGACAGACCGTACAGCAACGCGATCTGCACGATATTGTCCCACCCGCTCAGGCTCATGTCGAAACCGACCGAAGGGTTGATGAGCGCAACCGTCTTGCCGACGCGCCGGATCCGGCCGCCGGATGGCTTGAGAATCCCGGCGACGACCTTGAGCAAGGTCGTCTTGCCGGCGCCGTTTCGCCCGAGGATTCCGATCCGGTCACCATCCCGGGCCGACAGCGTAATCCCGTCGAGCGCATCGACCTCCACGCGGCGGTTGTGCCTGCGGATCGTGCCCCCCATGCCGACGGACCGCGCGGCAGCGGCGATCGAAAGTCCCGAGACACCGAAAACCGGGTAACTCAGCTTGATACGGGAAAGCGCGATTTCAGCCATGAGGCCCCTAAAGCCAGTAGACGATGCGGTCCTTGGTCATGCAATGCACGACCACGGCCAGGATCCATCCTGTTACTGCGAACGCCAGGGTCAAAGTCACGGAGGTCGCCGACGGGGCCGACCCCATAAGCGGATCCCGGACAATGGCCAGAAAATGCGCGAACGGATTGTACTTGGCGATGAACGAACTGCTCCCGAGCATTCCCTCCGGCCATAGAACCGGCGAGGCCAAAAAGGCGATCAGCATCAAGGGAGATACGATCTGGGCCACATCCCGGAAGCGTGCGCCCAGCGGCGCGAACACCAGCACGACCCAGAGGCCATTCACCAGAAGGATCAGAACGCCCGGTATGGCGAGCAGCATGTTCGCGTTCACTGGCAATGCCACCGCCGCGGCGGCGACCGCAAACACCGAAAACTTGACGATCAGTTCGACGGCATACCGGAACACGAACCGGTAGACCGAGAAGGAAATCGGCAGCGAACGCTCCTCGATCACGCCCCTGGCCGACATGTATGTGGAGAGACCGCCGTTGATGCAGCCGGAAATGAAGAACCAGATGACGAGCCCGCCGGCAATGTAAGGAAAGGCCTGGGCGCTTTCGAGATCGAGGACGGCCCCGTAGACGTACCCCAGCACCGCAACGGTTATGCCGGTACCGAGCACCGACCAGAGTGGGCCGAGCAGCGTCCGTCGGGTCTGTCCCTTGAAATCCCACCACCCGAGTTTTGCCCAGATCCGCGCCATTCGGGCGCCTTGCCAAAGGTCGTCGAGGCCATCGGCAATCCGCGACGCAAACGGCCGGCTTGCGTCATAGACATAAAGCTCATCCGGCTTCGCGCGGACCACGTTACGCCCGTCTCGAGCGCGACTTGTCATCCGGTGACCGCCCGCTTGGGCGCGTCATCAACCAAGGATCTCGAGCCTCGGAAGCGGCACCGCAAAGCGCCCACCCGCCGCCAGGTAATCGGCATGCTTCGCAACGATCGTGCGCGCGTACCGCCACGCGAGAATTACGACCAGCGCGGGCTTGATACTTGCGACCTTGTCTCCGGTGTACACCGGGAGATCATAGCCGGGGCCTTCAAGACTCTGCTTGAAAGGTGCATCGTCGAAAAAGCAATCGAGGCGTTTCTCAAGTTCGAACTGATGAATCAGCGCCGCACAGCCAACCGACGTGCCATAGGCCGCCACCGTCAATCCATTGCCGTGCGCCTGGTCAGTAAGTTTGTGCAGTTCACTCCGGATCCCGGCGACGCGGCGGCTGAACGCCTTGTGATACGCCGGGTCGTACAGGCCACACTTTTCTTCATGCGCGATCAGGTCGTCGACCCGGGCCGCCCGTTTGTGGGGTCCGTGCCGTCGCTGCAGCCAGAACCGGATCGAGCCGCCTTTCGTCCCGATCCGTTGAGCATCGAATAGCTCCAGGCCGAAGCGGCCAACAGCTGCATCCACCGGGCGCACCGAAAAACACGAGATGTGCTCGTGATAGATCACGTCGAGCAATGTCTTCTCGAACACATCGAGAGCATATTGCGTCTCGAAGACGAAGACGCCATCCGGCGCGAGAAGCGCTTGAACGCCGCTGAAGATATCGTCGAGATCGTCGATATTCGCCATGGCATTGTTCGCGATCACCGCTCGCGCCGGCCCCATTTCGGTCCTCAGCGCCCGGCCCAGACCGGCACCGAAAAACTCCGCCCTCGTCGGAATGCCCCGTGCAGTGGCTTCCCGGGCAATTTCCTCCGCCGGATCGATGCCCAGCACCCGCATGCCTTTTTCGGCGAAGCAGCCCAGCAGCGTGCCATCGTTGCTGCCGAACTCCACGACCAGATCGCCCGACGCAAGCGCCACAGCTTCGGTGATGGTGCTGGCCAGGCGTTCGAAGTGTTCGGCAAGGCCCGCCGAAACCGACGTTCTGTATAGATAATTCCGGTAGATCAGCGACGGGTCGACCACATGGACGAGCTGGATCAGTCCGCAATCTCCGCAGAGATATGTGTCAAGCGGCGCCGTTAGCTGGACGATCCGCGCGCTGTCCGCTCTGGTCTTCGTTCCGACGTTCGGCGACACGATCGGAACGTCGGCCAAGGGAATGCTCAGCGTCAGGTCCGGGGAACCGCATAGCCGGCACGTCGATCGCTTGAAAACCAAACCTGTCACATCACGGCTCCTGCGCCTGGCGCCAGATCGCTTCGGACAGCCGAAGATCTTCCAGTCCCTCCGCGCCGGGATTGCGCAATGGCGCGCTGCCGGTCAGCGCATCAAGAAAGCCCGTTGCCTGGCGGGCGAACGCCCATCCATTTCCCTTCGCATCCGGCGTGTCCGTGCATGCCGAGCTTTCGTTGTCGAGATAAATGCGGCTTACCCCGTGTATGTCCATGGGCGACGGGACCTCGAACCTGAGTCGTCCATGTTCGAACAGAAACTCTGCGCCCTGAAGCCAGCGGCCCGCCGCCGTCTTGGCCATATCCAAGTGAACCGGAACGCCCTCGATATCCAGCAGAGCCGCAACCGCTCCGCCTGGACGGCAATACGTCGCCACCACCTTTTGTGCCGACGGAAAGAACAAGCGCAGCAGATTGATATCATGGCAACCGGCATTCAGGAACCAAGCGTATGTATCCCGGAAATCCACCGCCAGCCAATCCGGCCACAGCGGCCAGGTGTCGAACCGTTCGGCTCGGCTTTCCGCAGGCCGCGTGTGCGGTGGCGGCGCCATCGCGTAGGATTTCGAGAAGTCGAAGAACCGCGCTAGCTGGAGCGACCCGAGCCGGCCGTTTTTCATCA
>JAJFFI010000304.1 GCA_021776755.1 Alphaproteobacteria bacterium
GCTCCATGAGGTTGGCCTCAAGGGCATCACCGTCCTCGAGGCCAAGGGCTTTGGCCGCCAGAAGGGCCACACCGAGCTCTACCGGGGCGCGGAGTACGTGGTCGACTTTCTGCCGAAGGTGAAGATCGAGGTGGTGCTGGAAGACAACCTCGTCGACCGCGCGGTCGAAGCAATCCAGCAGGCGGCCCACACCGGCAAGATCGGCGACGGCAAGATTTTCATCAGCTCCATCGAGGAAGCCATCCGCATCCGTACCGGCGAACGCGGCGCCGAGGCCATCTGAGCCCTGCCGTCCGGCCGGCATCCGGAACATCAACCGACACCATCAGAGATACTTTCAAAGACAGGGAGAGGGTAACCATGTCCGACGCAAAAACCGTGATGAAGATGATCGAGGACAACGACGTCCAGTACGTCGACCTCCGCTTCACCGACCCCCGCGGCAAGTGGCAGCACACCGCGCAGCATGTCGTTACCGTCGACGATGCGTTCTTCGAGGACGGCATCATGTTCGACGGCTCATCGATCGCCGGCTGGAAGGTCATCAACGAGTCGGACATGATCCTCATGCCCGACTGCGAGACAGCCGTGATGGATCCCTACACCGAACAGCCGACGCTGATCCTGGTGTGCGACATCATCGAGCCCTCGACCGGTCAGCCCTATTCGCGCGACCCGCGGTCGGCGGCAAAGCGCGCGATGGCTTACCTGAATTCCAGCGGTATCGGCGACGAGGCGTACTTCGGTCCCGAGGCCGAGTTCTTCGTGTTCGATGACGTGCGGTTCGAGAACACCATGAACAGCACGTTCTACAAGCTCGACTCGAGCGAAGGATTCTACAATTCTGGCGGCAGGATGGACGGTGGCAACTACGGTCACCGGCCGCGTGTGAAGGGCGGCTACTTCCCGGTGCCCCCGATCGACTCAGAGAACGATCTGCGTGCCGCAATGGTGAGCTACATCGCCGAGATGGGCGTGACGGTCGAGAAGCACCACCACGAAGTAGCGCCCTCGCAGCACGAGCTTGGCATCAAGTACGGCCCGCTGGTGCGCATGGCCGACCACATGCAGATCTACAAATACTGTGTCCACATGACCGCGCACATGGCCGGCAAGACGGCGACATTCATGCCGAAGCCGGTGATGGACGACAACGGCTCGGGCATGCACACGCACCAGTCGATCTGGAAGGACGACAAGCCGCTGTTCGCCGGCAACGGCTATGCCGATCTCTCGGAGACGGCGCTGCACTATATCGGCGGCATCATCAAGCACGCGAAAGCCCTCAACGCCTTCACCAACCCGAGCACCAACAGCTACAAGCGCCTGGTGCCGGGCTTCGAGGCGCCGGTGCTGCTGGCCTACTCGGCGCGCAACCGCTCGGCGTCCTGCCGCATCCCCTATGTCGCGAGCCCCAAGGGCAAGCGCGTCGAGATCCGCTTCCCGGATGCCGCCGCCAACCCCTACCTCGCGTTTGCCGCGATGCTGATGGCCGGCATCGACGGCATCGAGAACAAGATCCACCCGGGCGACCCGATGGACAAGGACCTCTACGACCTGCCGCCGGAGGAACTCAAAGACGTGCCGACAGTCTGCGCGTCGCTCCGTGAGGCGCTCGAATCTCTCGACGCCGACCGCGACTTCCTCAAGAAGGGCGATGTCATCCCCGACGACCTGATCGACGGCTACCTCGGCCTCAAGATGGAAGAGGTGCTGCGCTTCGAGATGGCGCCGCACCCGGTCGAATTCGACATGTACTACAGCGTCTGACCGGCACACCCGCCGAACTGCACAAGAGGCCGTCCCCCGTGGGCGGCCTCGTTGCTTTTGACGATCCGGCTTGCACGGGATTTTACCGCGGGGTCTGATGAAGGCAACGCAAACTCAAGGAGTCCGATGCCATGCAGCCGGCATCGGGGAGAGCAAACATGATCCAGGAATTCAAGGAATTCATCGCCCGCGGCAATGTTGTCGATATGGCCGTCGGCATCATCATCGGCGCGGCCTTCACGACGATCGTGAAATCGCTGGTGGCGGACATCGTCATGCCGCCGATCGGGGTCCTGCTGGGCGGCTTCGATTTCTCCAACTTCTTCATCCAGATGACCGGCGAACCGGTCGCGACCGTGGAGGCCGCGAAGAAGGCCGGCGCCGCGACGATCAACTACGGCATCTTCATCAACAACGTGATCAACTTCCTGATCGTCGGCTTTGCGGTGTTCCTGCTGGTCAAGGGCGTGAACAACATGAAGCGCAAGGAAGAGGAGACGCCGGCCGAGGGCCCCACCTCGAAGGAATGCCCGCACTGTCTTTCGGAAATTCCGATCAAGGCGACCAAATGCGGCCAGTGCACGTCTGACCTGAAAGCAGCCTGACCGGACCTGGTATCGCGGGCGTCGGCCGGGGATATTATTCCGGAGCCACCGGCTTCGGCTGACGGTCGTCGCCCATCGAGACATAGGTAAACACGCCTTCGGTGACGAGCGTGCGTGATGCGCCCGCACCCCGCCGGAGGACCCACGCCTCGACCTCGACCGCGATCGACGTGCGCCCGGTGCGCAGCACATGGCCGTAGCAGCACAGCACATCGCCGACAAAGACGGGCTTGTGGAACTTCATCGCCTCGACGGCAACCGTGGCAACGCGCCCGTCCGCCCTTTGGCCCGCGATGATGCCACCCGCGATGTCCATCTGCGACAGCAACCAGCCGCCGAAGATATCGCCGAAGGGATTGGTGTCCGCCGGCATCGCCAGCGTGCGGATCGCAAGGTCGCCCTCGGGCTCCCGCGCCACCGCCCCGCCTGGCCCGGAACTTGCGGGAACGTCCTTGTCTGGTCCTGCGGTCATGGTCTCTCCTGCCCGTTGGCGCGGCCCGGCCGATGAGGCGTTCGGCGCCGCGTTTCCAGTTCTCTGGGGTGAGTCCTATAATCGGAATCGGCGTACCCTGAAAGCGGAACGCCCCGGTGGTAGCGTGCGCGCCCGGTCGCGTCGCGCCTCTGGCGGGCATTTGGTTTGGCTCCACTCGTGCACGTCAGTTAACATAAGTTAAGTTGGAACA
>JAJFFI010000305.1 GCA_021776755.1 Alphaproteobacteria bacterium
GCGAGACGCCCCGCGGTCTCGGGCGCGATCCGGATCAACGGGCGGGCGAGAATATTTGCGACGATGATGTCGAAACGCGGCACCGCCCGCAGGTCGCGATGCGCCCAGCCCGGACTGACCACGGCGCGGACCTTGTTCTGCACCCGGTTGCGCTGTGCGTTTTCGCGGGCGACGCGGACCGCGACCGGATCGATGTCAGACGCCAGCACGCGGACATGCGCCGCCTTCGCGATCGCGATCGCCAGAATGCCCGAGCCGCAGCCGAGATCGAGCGGGCGGCGGAAGCGGCGGCGGCGGGCGAGCCGGTCGATGGCCAGCAGGCATCCCCGGGTGGTCTCGTGACTGCCCGAACCGAAGGCGAGCCCGGCGTCAAGTTCGATGGCGCACGCGCCCTGCGGAATGTCGCCTTCGAACGTGCTCGGATAGACGAAGAACCGCCCGGCATGGACCGGCTGGAAGGATTTCCGGTTTTCGGCGAGCCAGTCCACGTCCGGAAGAGGTTCGATGGTGAATGGCGTTCCGAGGGCCGTCTCGACGGCTTCGCGGTCCGGCTCGGCAGCGGTGAGCGCTTCGATGCGCCACATCCGCTTGCCCGCCTCGAACCACGAGACGGTGTCTATGGCGGGGTCGAGGATTTCATCAAGCCGGTCGAGCGCCAAAGGCAACCCGGTATCAGAAACGACAGCGATGAGCCGGTATCGCAGCCCGGGCGTCACTTGGCGCCCGGCCGGGTTTTGCTGCGGCGTGGGGCTGGAGCCTTCGCGGACGGTGGCTCCGGCGAGAGCATGCCGCCGCCTGTTTCGAGCGCCAGATAGCCGACGATCGAATGGCGCATGCGCCGGCGCCGCAAGCGGCGGTAGGCGTTGCCCGCGGACCATGCACCCATCAGACAGATCGCGCCAAGCACGGCAAAGACCAGGCCGGGCATGCCGGCGTCTATCTGGGCGATGGGACCCGGCACCAAGCTGCGCACAAACAACACTAGCGCCATGCCGGTCAGGGCCGTCAGAACACCGCGGAAATAAACCTCTCGTGACCTGAACCCGTGTATCAGGTCGCCGCTGCCGTAGAGATCCATGAATTCGTCGGTCAAATTTGAAATTTCTGTGTCGCTGGCCTTTCCAAGCGCCACACCGAGCCGCGCCTCGAGCCTCTGCCGCGTCTGATCGAGAAGATCTTCGGTCATCCGGTCGTCGGCGCTGTCGACGGACATGCGGAAAACCCGTCCCCACGGCCAGAATACGCTCGCAAGACGGTCAACGTAGCGGCCTGCGAACTGGGCGATGTGCCCTGCGAGATAGCTCGCAAACATGAACAGCGCGACCCCCATCCCGCTGACGTCTCCCGCGTCGGTGTCGAGCGGCCGGCCGCTCAACATTGCGAGCGCCATCAGGACAGCGGCCAGCAGAATTGAGCCGGGCACCAGGATGCCGAAGAAATCGAACGCGGTCGCGCCGATCTGGCGCGCAGCACGGGTTCCGGCGGAAACGCTCATCGCACGCTCACGCCTTCTCGACGAAGCTGCCCATGACCTTCTTTTCGCCCGAGTGCTCGAAGTCGATGGTGAGCTTGTCGCCCTCGATGGCGCGGACGTTGCCGTAGCCGAATTTCTGGTGGAAGACCCGCGCGCCGACCGGGAGGGCGCTGTTGCCACTGTCGCCTTCCGCGCCCTCCGCCGGCGGGCGGCGTCCGGCGGGCGTGGCCGGCCGCGCGCCGCCCTGCCAGTAGCTGTCATGCAGCGCCTGGGCGCGGCTGTTGGCGTAGCGGCGCGGTGCCGGCATGTATTCGGGATCGCCTGACACCGCATCGTCAAAGCCCTGCACGCCGCCGTAGAGACCCGCATCGGTCTGCACCTCGACCTGCTCTTTCGGCAATTCATCGACAAAACGCGACGGGATCGAGCTCTGCCACTGGCCGTGCACCCGCCGGTTGGCGGCAAACGAGATATGCGCCTTCCGCCGCGCCCGGGTGAGCCCGACATAGGCGAGCCGGCGTTCTTCCTCGAGGCCCTTGGTGCCGGACTCGTCCATCGCGCGCTGGTGCGGGAAGAGACCCTCCTCCCAGCCCGGCAGGAAGACGGTTTCGAACTCAAGCCCCTTGGCGGCATGGAGGGTCATCAACGAAACCATCTCGTTGCCTGAGTTATCGTTGGCCTCCATCACCAGACTGACGTGTTCGAGGAAGCCGCCGAGATTGTCGAACTCCTCCATCGCAGAAATCAGCTCTTTCAGGTTCTCGAGCCGGCCCGGCGCCTCGGCTGATTTGTCGTTCTGCCACATCTCGGTATAGCCCGACTCGTCCAGCACGATTTCGGCAAGATCGGTATGGGGCAGCTGCTTGGCCTGTTCGCGCCAGCGCTCGAACTGCGCGATCACGTCGGTAACGGACTTCCGCGCGCGCGCCTTCAACTCATCGGTTTCAATCAGGCGGCGGGCGGCCTCGTGGAGCGAGATCGACTGCGCGCGCGAGAGTTGGTGCATCGGCTGCAAGGTGGCCTCGCCGATGCCGCGGCGCGGCGTGTTGACGATGCGTTCGAAGGCGAGGCTGTCGTCGGGCGACTGGATGACGCGGAGATAGGCAAGCGCGTCGCGGATTTCCATGCGCTCATAGAACCGGGGACCGCCGATCACGCGATAGGGCACACCGAGGGTCAGCAGGCGCTCCTCGAACTCGCGGGTCTGGAAGCCCGCGCGGACGAGGACCGCGATCTCGTTCAGCGACAACTTCTTCGACTGTAGCGACTCGATTTCCTCGCCGACAATGCGCGCCTCTTCTTCGCCGTCCCAGATGCCGCGCACGGAAATCTGGTCCCCCGCTTCGCTCGCGGTCCAGAGCGTCTTGCCGAGCCGGCCGTCGTTATGCGCAATCAGGCCCGAGGCCGCGGCCAGGATGTTGCCGGTTGAGCGGTAGTTCTGTTCGAGCCGCACGACCTTGGCACCCGGGAAGTCTTTCTCGAACTTCAGGATGTTGGCGATCTCCGCCCCCCGCCAGCTGTAGATCGACTGGTCGTCATCGCCGACACAGCAGATGTTGCGGTGCTTCTGGGCCAGCAGGCGGAGCAGAAGATACTGCGCGACATTGGTGTCCTGGTACTCGTCGACCAGCACATATTTGAACCGCCGCTGGTATTCGGCGAGCACATCCGGGTTGTCCTGGAAGAGCTTGAGGACGAGTAGCAGCAGGTCGCCAAAATCGGTCGCATTCAGAACCGCGAGGCGCGCCTGGTAGTCCTTGTAGAGCTCGACTGCGCGGCCGTTGGCGAACTCGCTGCTCTCCGAGGCCGGCACCTTGTCGGGCATGAGCCCCTTGTCCTTCCAGCGCTGGATCACCGTCGACAGCACGCGGGCGGGCCACTTCTTGTCGTCGATGTCCGAGGCCCGCAGGATCTGCTTCAGCAACCGGACCTGGTCGTCGGCATCGAGGATGGTGAAGTTGCTCTTGAGGCCCACGAGTTCGGCGTGACGGCGCAACAGGCGCGCGCCGAGCGAATGAAACGTGCCGAGCCAGATCCCCGCGCTCGCCTCGCCGACCAGCGCCTCGACGCGCTGCTTCATCTCGCGCGCTGCCTTGTTGGTAAAGGTCACCGACAGGATCTCTCCCGGAAAGGCGCGGCGTGTCATCAGGATATGTGCGAGCCGCGTCGTCAGCACCCGGGTCTTGCCGGTGCCCGCCCCGGCCAGCACCAGCACCGGGCCGTCGAGCGCCTCGACCGCCTCGCGCTGGACCTCGTTCAGACCGTTCATATAAGGAAAAGTCTGCGGCGCAGACGCAGCCGTTTTCTCCGGCGCGCCGCCACTGTCGACCGGCACGAGATCGTCGTCGAATTCAAAGGCGTCCGCTGGATCGCCGGGGGATACGGTCATCATGGGCGGAGTGTATCACGCAGACCGGCGCGGGCCGCAACGGGTCTTTGTTCCCGATATGATCCAGCGCGATCCCGGTCCGGAAACCTGCGACGGCATGCCAGAAACCCTCTCGTTCCGGGCTTTTCTGCGATCCTGCTTCACATCAATGTGACGGCGGACCATGGCCGCTCTGTCTCGCACACGGCCGAGATTCGCGGTAGGATGCGTCCAGAGGTGATCATCATGGCGCTATACCATCGGATTTCGTCCTCAGTCAGGAGACTGCCAACAGTTCTCCTGATCGCCATGGCGGTTGGCTGGCCCGCCGCCGCGCAGCAATCCGGCACCGCCGGTTCAGCACTTGAGACCGCCACCGAGAGCATTGTGCTGCTGGTGGCAAAGGTCCCCGCGGACGCCCGCACCGCAAACGGGCTCGGCACCCGCCGGCTCGGCAGTGGCGTGGTGATCGACGATGGCGGGCTGGTGCTCACCATCGGGTTCCTCATACTCGAATCCGATGAAGTCGTGCTCACCCGGCCCGATGGCACGAGCGTTCCGGCCGAGGTGGTTGCCTACGATACCGAAAGCGGCCTCGGGCTGGTGCGCGCGCTGCAGCCCCTGAAGATGCCGCGCATGAAACTCGGCTCTTCCCGCGGCCTGAAAAACGAAGACCCGGTGCTCGTACTGCCGGCCGGC
>JAJFFI010000306.1 GCA_021776755.1 Alphaproteobacteria bacterium
CGATGGGCGTCTATCTCGGCGCCTCGACCAAGATCGTCGACCGCGCCACCGGCGAAGTGCACTACGGCCGGGTGCCGTCCTATTCGGTCGTTGTCTCCGGCACCATGCCTCCCAAGGAAGGGGCGGACAAGGGGGGGCCGAGCCTCTACTGCGCCGTGATCGTCAAGCGCGTCGACGAGCGTACACGCTCGAAAACCTCGATCAACGAACTGCTGCGGGACTGATCCAACCAGTGGCCGCCGCAATCGATCCCGTAGACCTGACCCAGGCGCTGATCCGCTGTCCCAGCGTGACGCCGGCTGATGAGGGCGCGCTCGACGTGCTGCAGCGGGCGCTCGAGGGGCTCGGGTTCGTCTGTCACCGGTTGCCCTTCGGCGAGGGCGCGGGCGGCATCGATGACGGAACCGACCGGGTCGACAATCTTTATGCCCGGCTCGGGACGGGCCAGCCGAATTTCTGCTTTGCCGGCCACACCGACGTCGTGCCGCCGGGCGATCTCGAGGCGTGGCGGAGCGATCCCTTCGCGGCCGACGTGCAGGACGGTGAACTGATCGGGCGCGGCGCGTCCGACATGAAGGGGGCGATCGCGGCTTTCGTCGCGGCCGTGGCCGGTTTCGTCGCCGGGCGCGGGACGGATTTCGGCGGCTCGATCAGCCTCCTGATCACCGGCGACGAGGAAGGCATCGCGCTCAACGGCACAAAACGCGTGCTCGACTGGATGCGCGAGAACAGCGAGACGATCGACCACTGCGTCGTCGGCGAGCCGACCAACCCCGAGACGATGGGCCAGATGGTCAAGGTCGGGCGGCGCGGCAGCCTGAACTTTACGCTCGATGTGACGGGCGTCGGCGGACACGTCGCCTATCCGCATCTGGCGGCGAACCCGGCGCATGCGCTGGCGGCGATGCTCACCGCCCTGACCGCCGAGCCGATCGACGAGGGCAGCGAGCATTTCCAGGCCTCAAGCCTGCAGATCACCTCGATCACGATGGACAACCCCGCGACCAACGTCATTCCCGACAAGGCGCGGGCGGTGTTCAACGTGCGCTTCAACGACCTCCACTCGGGCGCGGACATTATCGCCTGGGTCACGGATCGGCTCGAGAGCGCGGCCGGGAAATTCGAATTCAAACTCTCGCACCACATCAGCGGCGAGTCCTTCCTCACGCCGCCGGGGCGATTGAGCGAACTCCTGACGTCGGCGATCGAGGCCGAGCTTGGGGCGACGCCCGAGCTGTCGACCTCCGGCGGCACGTCGGATGCGCGCTTCATCAAGGACCACTGCCCGGTCGCGGAGTTCGGGCTCGTCGGGCTCACCATGCACAAGATCGACGAACGCGTGGCGGTGGCTGACATCGAGGCGCTGACGCGGGTTTATACCCGCGTGCTTACAGGGTACTTTAAGGTCGACTGATCCCCTGACCGAGAGGCCGCACGGCCCCCACATGCTCGCCCACATCCTCCGCTCCCTGCACGGCGTCTGGCGCCTCGCGATGCTCGACGAGCGCGGCATGGACAGCATCGAGAATACCCACGAGGGGTTCTGGCGCTCGTTCCTCGCCGCCGTCGTCCTGCTGCCGGTGTTCTTTCTGCTGATCGCGATGGAACGGCCGCCGCCGGGCCTCGAGCCGCCGCCGACGTTCCGTCTGATCGCGGTCGAGAGCATCGGCTATATCGTGAAGTGGACCGCGTTTCCGCTCGCCGCCCTGCCAATGGTCTCGGGGCTGAAGCGGGACGGGCGCTATTTCGGGTTCATTGCCGCGCTGAACTGGGCGCAAGTGATCGAGATGATCCCCGGCCTGATCCTGATCGCGCTGACCCACACCGTGCTGCCGGAGAGTGCGGCCGGCACGGCGCAGTTCGCGCTGCTCGCGGCCTTCCTCATGTACGAGTGGTACATCACCAAGATCAGCCTCGATATTTCCGGACTGGCGGCAGCGGGGCTCACCTTCGTGAGCTTCGCAATCTGGCTCTTCCTGATGAGCTCGATCCAGATGTTGCTCTACAGCGCACAGCTCCCGCCGAACTGAAGTTCTAGTCGTGCATCCAGGTGTCCCGGTCGGTCATCGAGACCAGCGGGCGGAAGGCGCGCGGGTCGTCGTCAAAGCGCACGTCCCGGTGGCGGTTGTCGAGGACGGCCGTGCGCCCGCGCATGAAGACGGCCAGCACGGCGTGAACCTCCCTTGTGTCTTCGAGGCGGCCGATCACGAGACGGAGCCGCTCGCTGTTGACGCCAAGCCAGCGGAGCGAGCGGTGCTTGGCAATGACGTAATCCTCGCAGTCGCCGCCACCCGAAAAGAACTGGGTCGGACAGGCCCAATGGTCCGGGCCGCCGTAACGCTCGCTGTCGGAAACGAAGGGGATCTGGTTGACGAAATTGTTGACGGCGACGAGCTGGGTCCAGCGTTCGACACGGCGATAGCGTTTGAGCACTTCCATCCACTGCCACATCCGGAAATCACCGAGCGAGCGGGTGGTGAGTTGCGGCTTCTGGCCAATATCCTCGGGCTCGCCACAGAGGCTCGATTGCAGCGCACCGGCATTGGGATAGTCACGAAAGATCGTGCCGATGCGCCGTCCGGCGACGCCGAAGACCGGCGGGATCGGGTTGAGCGGGCCCGCGAGTTCGTCCTTTGCACTGGCAATCACCGGCGCCGGGAGCACGGCGCTCGCCACCGCTCCGGCCGCAGCACCCAGAAAGGCGCGCCGCCCCATCGCACCGGACCGGTTGGTGATTTTCTGCGTTGTCCTGGTCTGCACCCGCGTCTCCTCTCGCACGTCTCCGCACGAAAAAACGCAAGCGCCGTGCCAGTTCCCGGAGTCAGGGACTCCAAGGGCTTAGACGAAACACGGGCCCCGGCGGCGGGCAGAAGCTGCCGGGAGGGTCGCCTGACCGGGCCAAGCTTGCCGGGTTCGGACCGGCCTCAACTCGCGCCGGGAAAAGAGGTCACGTACTGGATCTTGATGTCGGGAAACGAGGTCACGAACTGCACCTTGAAGTCCGGGAAGGAGCTGACGAATTGCCATTTCCCGCATTTGTCGGGAAACGAGCCGACCTTCTGGACCTTGAGGTCGGGAAAGGAACTGACGACCTGAACCTTGAGGTCCGGGAAGGACTTCACGACCTGGACCTTGCCGTAGAGCGGGATGTCCTTGTAGGTGCAGACGCCGCCGACCTTTCCGGCGCTGGCCGGATAGATGACGGCGAAGACGAGGGCGATGGCGGGAATGAAATGGCGCATGGCGATCCTCCTGATCAGGTGCGGGACGATTATTCGTAGCCAACTTCGACGAGATAAAGGCCGTCCGGCGGGGCAGTCGGGCCGGCGGCGGCGCGGTCGCGCGCCGCCAGGGCGTTCGCGAGGTTCTTGCGGGTCCATTTCCCCTCACCCACCTGGCGCAGACTGCCGACGATGATCCGGACTTGGTTGTGCAGGAAGGAGCGCGCGCCCGCGGTAATGCGGATGTCGTCTCCTTCACGGACGACATCGAGCCGGTCGAGCGTCTTTTCGGGGGATTTTGACTGACACTGTACCGAGCGAAAGCTCGTGAAATCGTGATGCCCGAGAAGCACCTCTGCCGCGTCCGCCATGGCGTCGGCATCGAGCGGCACGGCCACCTGCCACGCGCGGCCCGCATCGAGTGCCAGCGGCGCGCGGCGATTGACGATGCGGTAGCAATACCGCCGCCGGATCGCCGAGAACCGGGCGTGGAAGTCATCGTCCACCGGCACCGCGTCGAGCACCGCTATGGCATGTTCCCGCAGGTGAAAGTTCATCGCATCCCGGACGGTGGCTTCGGGAGCCTTGCTGCGGTCGGCGGGTACAGATTCGAAATCGACATGAGCGATCTGGCCCGTCGCGTGAACCCCGGCATCGGTGCGGCCCGCGCCCTCGACCAGCACCCGCGCGCCGCAGAACGCCGCGGCGGCATCTTCGAGGGCAGCCTGCACGGAAGGTCCGTTATCTTGGCGCTGCCAGCCGACAAAGTCCCGCCCGTCGTATTCGACCGTGAGCTTGAAGCGCGGCATCAGCGGGTCAAAACCCCGGCTTGAGCGAGACCTGCTCGATCTCTTTCTTGATCTGCTGCTGGAAGATCGCGGGCCCGACCCAGGTGTAGGCGACCAGCGCGAGCCACACCCAGTTGATGAGCCCGGCCGCGAGCGTGCTGCCGCCGTCCTGTGCCGCGACCGCCGCGATGCGGTAGAGCAGGAAGGCCACGAGCAGCACGATCACCGCCCGGGTCTGGCCGAGCTTTTCCATGAACGCATGATAGCGCCACCAGAGGCCGAGCACCGGATTGCTGCGCGCCTTCACCGCGGACAGAAGATGGATCGCGCCGAGGTCATGAGGGTCGTCGGCCAGCACCGCGCGGGCATGCTCGCGCGCCGCCTCGGTCTCGCCGGCATCGAGCAGAAGGCGCCCCATCAGCACGAGCGCATCGGCATGTTGCGGTTGGGCGGAGAGCGCTTCGCGGGCCTTTTCCAAGGCCTCGGCCGCGCGGTCCCGGCGGCGCAGAAGATCGCCATAGGCCGCGAGCGCATCCGGGTTCTGGCCGTCGAGCGCGAGTGCCTTCAGGTAATACTCCTCGAGCCGGTCGTTGGTGCCGCGCGCGAAATCGATACTGGCGAGCAGCAGGTAGCTGTCGGGGTTCTCGGGTTCGAGCTCCAGCAGGATCTCAGCATGCGCGAGCGCTTCCGAGAAGTTGCGTTTGGCGACAGAGGCACCCGCGGCCGCCCGGTGCGCAACCGGCGACTCGGGTGCAAGCGCCAGCGCAATCCCGGCCTCGTGGGCTGCCGCATGAACCCGGCGCTGGTTGAGCAGCAGTATGGACAGGAACGCATGGCCCTCGGCCATCTCGGGATCGGCGCCGAGCGCTCTTTGCAGCGCCTCGATCGCGCCCGGCGTATTGCCGGCCTGGGCGAGCGACCAGGCTTCATCGAAATGGCGGGCGGCGGTGCGGTCGTCCATGGCTCAGGACAGCGTCAGCAGGAGGATGAGGTTTTCCGGCAGCAGATCGAGCACGTGTTCGCGCAAGAAAAAGCCTGCGATCACCACGACAATGCCGGGGCGCACGAGGCCGCCGTAGTATTCGTAGATCCCGAAACTGCCCGCCTGGATGAGATAGATGTAATAGCCGATGCCGATCTTCCAGACCGGCAGGATCAGAATCGCGTATTTGATCGACGTGCGGTCGAGATACCCGGCCTCGAACGCGAGGAACAGCCCAAACGCAAGAGCCGCCGTGCCGGCAATACCCAACACAACAAGACTGGTTTCCTTGAAACGGGTCGGGCTGCCGAGGGCGAAGGCGTTGAGGATGAACCAGGGCCAGGCGAGCCAGCCGCCGGCGAGCATGAGCCCGAGCAGCGGCCAGAGCGGGTTGACCGTGAGATGGCCGAGCGCACCCGGCGCAGGTTCGTCGATGATGCGGTAGACGCCGTCAGCCATTCCCGCGCGCCCCTATTTGCCGTGCTTTGCGAGGAAATCGAGCACGTCGTCGTACTGCCCGCCCTCGTTGGCATAGCGCGCATAGTTGCGCGCGGTGGTCAGCCATTCGAGCGTCGTGGGCTTCACCTCTTTCAGGGCGCGTTTCAGGATCGCGTCGTCGATCGGCACCTCATCGCCCGCTTCAAGCGAAGCCTCGATGGCGAGATCGGCCGCCGTCTCGACGATGTTCTCGAGATCGGCGCCCGAGAAGCCCGACGTGTGGCCGGCGATCCAGTCGGCGTCGATGGAGGCGGCCAGCGGGCGGCCCCGGAGCAGGATGCCGAGAATTTCGGCGCGCGCCGGGCGGTCGGGCGGCGGAATGAACTGCACCCGGTCGAAGCGGCCCGGCCGGCGGAAGGCGGGATCGACCGCCCAGGGGACGTTGGTCGCCCCCAGCACCAGGACGCCGGAATTGTTCTTCGCAAAGCCGTCCATCTCGGCGAGGAACTGGCTGACGAGTTTGGCCGAGGTCGCTTCGCGATGATGCTGGCGCTTGCCGCCGAGCGCCTCGATCTCGTCGAAGAACAGCACGGCGGGAGTGTGGCTGCGGGCGGCCTCGAAGATTGCGTGAAGCTTGCCCTCGGACTCGCCGATGTACATGTCGAGCACGTCGGCGATCGCAACGTTGAAAAACTGCGCGCCGCATTCGCCGGCCGTCGCGCGGGCGAGCAGCGTCTTGCCGCACCCTGGCGGGCCATAGAGCAGAATACCGCCACCGATTCGCTTGCGAAACTTTTCAAACAGCGCGGGCTTCTCGAACGGCAGGATGATTTTCTTGCGGATCTGGTCCTTGACTGCAGCAAGCCCTCCGACATCGGCAAAGGTCACGGGCTCGGCCTCGGGCGCGGTCAGCCGGTGGACTTCTTCCTCGTCCGTATTGTCGTTCGAGATCACGCGGAGCTTCGGGCGGTCGCCGCCACCGCCAGCCGGCTCGGCCTCCCGGGCAAAAAGCCGGGCCTTCAGGGATAGGTCCTCGACCGCGGCGTTCATCGACACGGCCCTGGCGTAGGCTTCGCGGCCCTCGGGTTCGCGGCCGAGATCGAGCAGCGCGCGGGCGCGGAGCATCAGGCTTTCGGGTGTCTCGACCGAGGCAAAATCGAGCGCGGTTTCCGCCCCGCCCGCTGCAATCAGCGCGCGGGCCGCGGCGTTGCGGTCGTCGTCGTTTGGAAGATCGTCCGGGCCGAGACCGTCGAGCAGCGCCACCGCCTCGCCCGGCTGGCCGCGGTCCATGAACGCGCGCAGGACGATCATCTTGAGCGCCGTGTTGTCCGGGCTCGCGCCGAGCGCGTCTTTCAGGGATTTCAGGGTGGCGTCGTCCATGGCCGCATCGTGTGCCAGCGCCAGAAGGCTGTCAAACGGTGCGCCCAGACTCTGACCGGACGCTGGCCGGCATGTCGAAACCGCGGAGGAAAGCCTCGGCCGCGACGGGCTCCTTGCCCGCACGCTGCAGCCGGGTGATGCGGAGCGCGCCCGTGGCGCAAGCGACGGTCAGCCCCTCCCCCAGCAGTAAGGTTCCCGGTACGCCGCCGCCCTCTGCGACCTCTGCGGACAGGACCTTGATGCGTTCGCCGGCAACCTCAAACCAGGCGCCCGGCCAAGGATCGAAGGCGCGCACCTGGCGTTCGAGTTCGACGGACTTTTTCGTCCAGTCGAGCTGCCCTTCGGCGCGGGTGAGCTTGGCGGCATAGGTCACGCCCTTTTCAGGCTGCGGCACCGGCGTGAGCGCGCCGATGTCGAGCTTGACCAGCGCCTCGACGATGAGCCGCGCGCCGAGGTCGGCAAGCGTGTCATGCAGCGCCGCACCGGTGGTTGCACCGGTGATCGGCACGGCCTCGGCGAGCAGTACGTCGCCGGTGTCGAGGCCTTCGTCCATCGCCATGATGCTGACCCCGGTCTCGGGATCGCCGGCCAGGATTGCGCGCTGGATGGGTGCGGCCCCGCGCCAGCGCGGCAGCAGCGACGCGTGGATATTCAGGCAGCCGAGGCGCGGCGCGTTGAGCACGGGCGCCGGCAGGATCAGCCCGTAGGCTGCGACCACGGCAGCGTCCGCGCCGAGTGCCGCGAAAGCCGCCTGTTCCTCTGTCGATTTCAGACTGTCGGGATGGCGCACCGGAATGTCGAGAGTTTCGGCGCGGCGATGAACGGCCGATTTCACTTCCTTTTTGCCGCGTCCGGCGGGGCGGGGCGGCTGGGTGTAGACGGCGACGATCTCGTGCCCGCCGTCGACCAGGGCATCGAGGGCCGGGACCGCGAAGTCGGGCGTTCCCATGTAAACGAGTCTCAGGCCGGGCATCGCGAGGCCCCGCTCACCAGCGTCACGCCGGCACGGTTTCGAGCTGGCCCGTGCGCTTCATCTTGGTGAGCTTGCGGAGGATCATGTTGCGCTTGAGCGCACTGACATGGTCGACGAACAAGATGCCGTCGAGATGATCGATCTCGTGCTGGATGCAGGTGGCGAGCAGGCCGTCGGCCTTGAGCTCCTGCGCCACGCCGTTCTCATCGAGATAGCGGATGGTGGCACCCGCCGGGCGGACCACCTCGGCGAACTGCTCGGGCAGCGACAGGCAGCCTTCCTCGTACGCCACATCATCTTCGGCGACCTCGACGACCTCGGGATTGACCAGCTTCATCGGTTGCGCGGGCTCGCCCTCGGGGGCGACATCGACCACGATCACGCGCTTGGTCACGCCGACCTGGGGGGCCGCCAGCCCGATGCCCGGCGCCACATACATGGTCTCGAGCATGTCGTCCATCAGCGTGCGGATTTCGTCCGTCACGTCCGCGATGGGCTCCGACACCTGCTTGAGGCGCGAATCTGGGGCGGTGATGATCGGCAGAATGGCCATGCCGGGGCGGCTCCGGGATAAAGGGATCGGGATTGGCCAATTAGGTAATTACGCGGCTTCCCTGCGTCAATGGGGGCACCCGCCGCCGCCGGGACCGCCGGGCGACTCGCGTGCCGGCGTCACTGTGCTATGCTCGTGTGTTGTTGGTCTGTTCCAGTTCACTTTGTTTTGCCTGAAAGCACCGCCATGGACGTTTTGGAAACCCTCCGCACCCTCGATCCCGCGCTCTGGGTCGCCATCGGTGCCGGCGCCGTAATGGTGGTCGTCATGGTGATTGCGCTGGTGAGAACCGGGCGCAACCGGGACGAACTGGCGCAACGACTTGGCGAACTCGCCACCGCCCAGCAGACCGCGCAGGGTGTGCTCGACCAACGGCTTCGCGAGCAGGAGCGTGTGCTGGGCGAGCGCATGGGCGACGTGACCCGGCGCGTCGGCGAGAACCTTCACACAAGCAGCGAGAAGACCCACGAGTCGCTGACGCAATTGCGCGAGCGTCTCGCCCGCATCGATGCGGCCCAGCAGAACATCACCGAGCTCTCGTCCCAGGTCGTCAGCCTGCAGGAAATTCTGTCGAACAAGCAGGCGCGCGGCGCGTTCGGCAACTTCCAGCTCGGCACGCTGGTCTCGGACGCGCTGCCCGCCGCGACCTTCAAGCTCGAGGCAACGCTCTCGAACGGCAAACGGGCGGACTGCCTGATCCTGCTGCCGAACCCGCCGGGGCCCGTGGTGATCGACGCGAAGTTTCCGCTGGAGGGCTGGCAGAAGATCCAGGCCGCCCGGGGCGACGCCGAACTGAAGGACGCGCGGCGGGAATTTTCCATCGCGATCAAGAAGCACGTCACCGACATCGCCGAGCGCTACGTCATCGAAGGCGAGACCGCGGACACGGCCTTCATGTTCCTGCCGTCCGAGTCGATCTACATCGAGCTGCACCAGAATTTCCCGAACATGGTCGAGGACGCGCAGCGCCGGCGCATTTCGATCGTGTCGCCCTCGACACTCTGGCCGGCGCTGGTTGCGATGCGTTCGGTGTTCCGCGACCTGCACATGCGCAAATATGCAAACGTGCTGCAGAAAGAGGTCCGCGTGATGCTCGACGATGTCGACCGCCTCGACAAGCGGGTCGACAAGCTGCAGAGCCATTTCAGCCAGGCCACCGAGGATGTCCGCCAGATCCGCATCTCGACCGACAAGGTCACCCGGCGCGGCGAGCAGATCGAGCAGATGGAGTTCGCGGAAAGCGAGTCCGTCGAGGCGCGGCCCAAGGTGTCGCTGATCGAGGGCGGCCGGAAAGACTAACCCACAGAGACTAACCCACAAGGACCGAAGCCATGCCGACAATCGCCGAGAAGGCCGAAACGTTCCGCAAACTGCATGAAAGCGGCACCTTCCTGATGCCGAATGCGTGGAACGGCGGCAGCGCGGTGATGCTGAGCGCGGGGAACTTTCCCGCCATCGCCACGACCAGCGCCGGGATCGCGTTCTCGGCGGGCTGCCCGGACGGCGAAGGCGACATCGAGCGCGACGAGATGATGGCGGCCTGCGCCGAGATTGCCGGTGCGACCGATCTCCCGGTCAGCGGCGACACCGAGAGCGGCTACGGCCCGCGGCCCGAGGACATGGCCGAAACCGTGCGCGCGTCGATTGCCGCCGGCATGGTGGGGGGCAGCCACGAAGACTACCGGGACGGCGCCTTCATGGAGCCGGAGGAGGCGGCGGACCGCGTCCGCGCCGGGCGCGAGGCCGCCGACGCCTCGGGCATCGCCTTCACGCTGACCGCGCGGGCGGAGTGTTTTCTTTACGGGCACGACGACGCCTTTGCCGAGTCGGTGCGCCGCCTGAACCTCTATCGCGAGGCCGGCGCCGATTGCCTGTATGCGCCCGGAATCACGGACGCCGACGTGATCCGCGACCTGGTGCAGGCGGTCGACGGGCCGGTCAATGTGGTAATGGGGCTCGCCGGCAAACCGTTCACCGTGGCGCAGCTTGCAGACCTCGGCGTGCGGCGAATTAGCATCGGCGGCAGCCTCGCCCGCGCCACCTTCGGCGTCATCCGGCGCGCCGTCGAGGAGATGTCCGGCGATGGGACATTCGGCTATGCCGCAAGCCAGGTGCCCGACGCCGAACTGACGGAGCTGTTCAAAAAAGCCAACATTCGCGGCTGAATATCTGTGGATAATTCCGCCTAAAACGCTGGATTTTCGCGGATTTTCGAAATTTAGCGCACCGGGTGCGTACTTTTTACTTGATATGCGCACCCGGTGCGCTTATTGAAGTGCCATGCAGAGCGCACGGGGTGCGCTCCAGAACGGACGCGGCCGCGGAGGGCCGTCCCATGGCGCATAATCTTTATGTTTTCAATGACCACGCCTACACCCGGCCGAAAGCCTTCGAGCGCGCTGAGCGCCTCGCTGTCTGCTTTGCCCGCAAGGTCGGAACCCTCGAGCATGATGCGGCCCTGGTCTATCGGGTCGAGTTCGACGGCCAGGAGATCTTCGCGACCGATCCGGTCGAGGTCGCCCACGTCACGCGCGGCCATGCCGACGCCACCGTGACAGTGATTTCCGTCATTCACTAGGTCTCAGCGGCCGATGGCCCGCCAGCCAATATCGGAGCGGCAGAACCCCTCCGGCCAGTCGATTTTCGCGACAGCCGCGTAGGCGTTCTTCTGGGCTTCGGCGGTGTCCCTGCCGAGCGCCGTGACGCCCAGCACCCGGCCGCCGGCGGCGACGATGCGGCCCCCGTCCTCCGCCGTGCCGGCATGGAACACCACCGCGCCCTCAGCTTCGGCCGCGTCGAGCCCCTTGATCTCGGTGCCCTTCTCGTAGCTGCCGGGATAGCCCCTGGCCGCCATCACCACACAGAGCGCGACATCGTCTTCCCAGCGGAGGTCGAAGTCGTCGAGCACGCCGTCGCGCGCAGCCATCAGCGCGGGCAGCAGGTCGGACTTCATCCGCATCATCAGCGGCTGGC
>JAJFFI010000307.1 GCA_021776755.1 Alphaproteobacteria bacterium
ATGGACCGCGGGCGACCCGGCCCATAGCTGACCCGTCGGCACCACTTTGCCCGGTGTCACCAGCGCGCCGGCCGCAACCATTGCCCGCCGCTCGACAATCGCGCCGTCCATGACGCAGGCCTTCATGCCGATAAACGCACCGTCCTCGATCAGGCAAGCATGTATCAGGGCCATGTGGCCGATCAACACGTTGTCGCCGACGAAGGTGCCGTATTTCTTGGAGTCTACATGGATGACGGTGCCGTCCTGAATGTTGGTGCCGTCCCCGATTCGAATGATATTGACGTCGCCTCGCACGGTGCAATTGTACCAGACGCTGGACCGGGGGCCGATCTCAACGTCGCCGATAATCGTTGCATTGGGTGCGATCCAGGCGTCGTCGGCGATCCGCGGCGTCTTGCCGCGAAAGGACACGATCTGACTGGACATGAGCCCTCATATGCTTGAGTGGAAAGGATTTTCCGTTGCCGTCAGATGTACCCTGCAACGTCTCCCTTCACAAGCCAGCGATCCAGTCTCCCCCCTAATCACGGAAACAGTGGCGCCTGTTCGAGGCCCATCGTCTCCGGCAGGCCGAACATCAGGTTCATGTTCTGCACGGCCTGCCCGCTCGAGCCCTTGACCAGATTGTCGAGCGTCGAAATCAGGATCGCGCGGCCCGGCAGCCGGTCGGCATAGACGCCGAGCAGAACATGGTTCGAGCCCCGTACGTGGCGGGTTGCGGGAGCCACGCCCTCGGGCACCACGCGCACGAACGGTTCGTCATCATAGCGCTCGACAAGCGCCTTCCGCAGGTCGTCCGCGGTCTTGCCATCGGCGAGCCGCACGTAGGTGGTCAGCAACTCGCCCCGGTTCATCGGCATCAGGTGCGGCGTGAAGTTCACCAGCAGGTCGCGCCCGGCGGCCACCGACAGCTCCTGCTCGATCTCCGGCGCGTGCCGGTGCGACGCCACGCCATAGGGGTGGATGCCCTCGGCGACCTCGCAGAACAGCGTCGCCTCCTTCGGGCTCCGCCCCGCCCCCGTCGCCCCGGACTTCGCATCGATCACGATGTCATCAGCCTGGATCAATCCGGTCCCGACCAGCGGGATCAGAAGGATCAGCGCCGCCGTCGGATAACATCCCGGACACGCCACCACGCGGGCATCCTTGATGGCGTCGCGGTAGTGCTCGGTCAGGCCATACACGGCGCTCTTCTGCAGCTCCGGCGCCCGGTGCTCATGCCCATACCATTCGGCATAGGTCGCCGCATCCCGCAGCCGGAAGTCGGCGGACATGTCCACGACCTTGAGCCGCTCCGGCAGCCCCGCGATGATTTCCTGGGTCGTTCCGTGCGGCAGCCCGCAGATCACCACGTCGCAGTCATCCCAATTGGCCTCATCCACCGTCACCAGTGCCGGCAGGTCATAGCCGGCGAGATGCGGGAACACGTCACCCATGGGCTTGCCGGCATGCCGCTCGCCGGTCATCAGCGTAATCTCGGCCCTGGGGTGTGCCACCAGCAGACGCACCAGATCCGCCCCCGTGTAGCCCGAGGCGCCCAGCACGCCGACTTTGATTTTTTCTTCAGTCATATTCTCACTCCCGTCATTTCGACGAAGCGCAGCGAAGGAGAAATCCTGCCTCAACCGCCGACGGCCTGACCGTCATATACAAGATTTCCCGGCTTCGCCTCGAAATGACGCTCTTTATGCAGTTTTCAAAGAAAAGGGGCGCCCCCGGCAGGAGCGCCCCTTTCGTAAAACAGAAAGGCTCTGCGTCCTACCGCTTGGAGAACTGGAAGCTGCGGCGCGCTTTCGCACGGCCGTACTTCTTGCGCTCCACGACGCGGCTGTCGCGGGTCAGGAAGCCGCCCTTCTTGAGCACCGCCCGGAGGTTCGGCTCATAGAACATCAGCGCCTTCGAAATACCATGGCGCACCGCACCGGCCTGGCCCGAAAGTCCGCCGCCGGTCACCGTGCACACGACATCGAACTGGCCGTTGCGTTCGGTGACCTGCATCGGTTGGTTCAGGATCATCCGCAGCACCGGGCGCGCGAAATACACTTCGATGTCCCGGTCGTTGACGGTGATCTTGCCGGAGCCCGGCTTGATCCACACGCGCGCGATCGCGTTCTTGCGCTTGCCGGTGGCATACGCCCGGCCCTGTGCATCGATCTTCGGCTCGGCGGGAGCCGCGGGCGCGGCCTCGACCGCTGCGTCCATCGCCGCCTCGGGCATCACATCGGCCAGCGTCGCGCCGCCTTCGTTTTCGTCTTTCGGAGTCTCGACTTCGCCGGTCATCAGGAAGCGCTCCTTTTGTTCTTGGGGTTCATGCCGGCAACGTCCAGCACTTCAGGGTTCTGGCTCTCGTGCGGATGCTCGGTGCCGGCATAGACGCGCAGCTTGGTCATCACCTGGCGGCCCAGCGGTCCCTTCGGCACCATCCGGCGCACGGCGTTCTGCACCACCCGCTCCGGGTGTTTGCCCGACAGCATCTGGTTCATCGACCGCTCCTTGATGCCGCCGACATAGCCCGTGTACCAGTAGAACTTCTTGTCGCGCAGCTTGTTGCCGGTCAGGTGGATCTTGTCGGCGTTGATGACCACGATGTGGTCGCCGCAATCCACATGCGGCGTGAAGATCGGCTTGTGCTTGCCACGAAGCCGGCTGGCCACGACCGCGGCAAGCCGGCCGAGAACGACGCCCTCGGCGTCGATGACGTACCACTTGCGCTCGATTTCCGAGGCCTTGGCGGAAACGGTTTTCATTGCGTGTGTTCCGTAACGAAAAGGTCAAAACAAACGGGACCGGACAAATGGTCCTGGCCCCGATTTCCAGCGCGGAGTATGTCACCGGTAAGTGAGAAGTCAACAGATGAAAATAAAGCTAAATCAATGGGTTAGAAAAACGGTATTATTATACCTCAAAATCAGGAGTCGGGCAGTGGCGGCAGCACGTAGGAGCCCGTGGCGTGGGCCACCGGCTCGTCCGCGCCGTCGGAATAGAGCGTCGACTCGATGAAGCTGAACCGCTTTCCCATTTTCATCACCCGGCAGTCGGCAATCACGTCCCGCGCCGGCGGGCGGCGCAGGAAATTGATGTTCAGGTTCGCGGTCACCGCGCTGTAGGCGTCGGGGCGCTGGGTCAGGATCGCGACATACATCGCGTAGTCCGCAGCGGCGAACAGCACAGGGCCCGCCACCGTGCCGCCCTCGCGGGCGTGCTCCGGCTTCATCGGCAGGCGGATAACCGCATGGCCATCGCCAAGTTCTTCCACCCGGAACCCGTAGTGCTCGCCAAACGGGCTGTCCTCGGCGGTGAAACGGTGCACTTCCTCGATCGAGATTTTCGACATGCCTTGCGGGTCCGCTGGTTCTGGAGTTGCGCCCAAGCCATACCGGGTTTTGACGTTTACGTAAACGTGAGGTAATCCGGAGGCAATCGCGCATCCGCGCCCGCCCGCTGACAAATCCGGAGACCCGCCATGCCCTCGTCCCCCGCCTTCAATCTCGACGGCAAGGTTGCCATCGTCACCGGCGCCGATCGTGGCCTTGGCCGCGAATACGCCTGCCGTCTTGCCGAGGCCGGCGCGCGGGTTGCCTGTGTCGATCTCTCCGACTGCGGCAGCACCGTCGACTTGATCGAGAAAGCCGGCGGCGAGGCCATCGCCATCAAGACGAATGTCGCCAAAGTCGCCGAAACCGAAGGCATGGCACATGCCGTGATCGAGGAATGGGGCCGCATCGACGCGCTGGTCAACAATGCCGCGCTCTATGCCAACCTGACCGGCGGCCCGTTCGACACGCTCGACGAAAAGGAGTGGGACGCCTGCATGGAGGTCAACGTCAAGGGCGTGTGGAACTGCTGCAAGGCGGTCGTGCCGGCGATGAAGGAGCAGAAAGGCGGCTCGATCATCAACATCTCCTCGCTCGCCGCGGTTTATGGCCTGCCCTTCTCGCTGCATTACACCGTGTCGAAGGCAGCCGTCATCGGGATCACGCGGGGGCTGGCGCGCGAGCTCGGCCGGCACTGGATCCGCGTCAACACGGTGGCGCCCACCGCGGTCATGACCGAGGCCACCGAAACCTTCTTCGGCGACAAGAAGGAACGCGCCGCCGAAGTGATCCGCGAAAGCCAGGCCCTCAAGCGCAATCTCGAGACCGGGGCTCTTGCCGGCACCGTGCTCTATCTGGTGTCGGACGCGAGCGAGTTCGTCACCGGCCAGACCCACATGGTGGATGGCGGCACGACCTTTCTCTAGCCCTCCGGAATCGTTCGAAATTTACGCTAATTTCACGAACCCGGCGGTATCGTCGGGCTATGAACACGACCACGACCGCACCCATCTCCAGCGCGCCTTCCGGAGACGTTGAAATCAACGATCTCGCGAACCTCGTCGAGACGGGATATCTGCAGGAGATCTGCGATCTCTTCCAGGCCGAGCTGGGCCATCTCTTCTCGGTAATCAGCCACGAGGGATATATTGTCGCGTCCAGCCTCCGCGAACGCGTCGGCACGTTTCACCCATTTTGCGCCGAGGCTATGGCCTCGGACGTTCTGGAGATCGCAATCACGAAATCCCAGGCGCGCCGCACACTGGGAATCCGCGAGGGCTATTTCATGCCCATCGATTTCCGCGGCAAGCGGGTCTTCGGAATTGGCGTCGCCGGGCCGGTCAAGGCCGTTCGCGGCCCGCTCCGCGTTGCCCACCACTGCATTCTCGCCAAGCTCGAGGCCCGCGCGCTGGAACGCGACCGCACCCGCGACGCACTTGACTTCAAGACGGAGACCCGGCAACTCGCCCAGGAACTCGGCGACTCGATCAAGCTGGTCTCCGACGATATCGCCGAAGCCAGCAAGGCACTCGGCGGCGTTATTTCCGAGGTTCAGAAAAGCAGCGACACATCGGCGACCCAGGCCCAGCAGGCCTCGGGCGCCGCGACCCAGACGGCCGGCAGCATCCGCACCATCGCCCAGTCGCTGGGGCTGTTCAGCGACTCGATTCGCGAGATCAGCGTCAAGATCAGCGAAGCCGCCCGCAGCGCGGACGCCGCCGCAAGCGAGGC
>JAJFFI010000308.1 GCA_021776755.1 Alphaproteobacteria bacterium
TGCCGGCGAATGCGATATCGCGATCGCCAACACCTACTATCTCGCCGGCATGCTGGCGTCGTCGAAGCCCGAAGATGTCGAGGCCGCGAAGAAGGTCAGGGTGTTCTGGCCGAACCAGGACGGCCGCGGCACCCACGTGAACATCTCGGGCGCGGGCATCGCCAGATCCTCGAAAAACAAGGACAACGCGATCAAGCTGCTGGAATTCCTCGCCAGTGACGCAGCCCAGAAGGTCTATGCCGAGCAGGTGCAGGAGTACCCGGTGAAGTCCGGCGTCGACGCGTCGAGCGTCGTGCAGTCGCTCGGCACCTTCAAGGCCGACGACGTGCGGCTGGCCGATCTCGCCAAATACAACGCCGAAGGTGTGCGGATCGCCGACCGTGCGGGCTGGCGCTAGGCACCCGGGCCGCCGATGTATATCCGCCAAAGCGTCGGACTGACCGCCCTGGGGCGGCTGCTGGAGATCTTCTGGCGCCGCCGGAATGACAATCGAGGCGCGCGCGTACCTGCGTCACCCCCGCAGGGGACGCCACCGCAAGAGCCGGGCCGCAGGTCTCAGGACATTCCTGACTGAAGGTAGTTCTCGAGGCCGACCTTCCCGATCAGGCTCAATTGGGTCTCCAGCCAGTCGATGTGCTCCTCTTCGTTTTCGAGGATATCGACGAAGAGTTCGCGGGAGACGAAATCGCGCACTTTTTCGCAATGCTCGATGGCGTCGCGAAGATCGGGGATTCCATCCTCCTCGAGCTTCAGGTCGCATTCGAGAATTTCCTTCGTGTTCTCGCCAATGCGGAGCTTTCCGAGGTCCTGAAGATTGGGGAGCCCCTCGAGAAACAGGATCCGCTCGATCAGACTGTCGGCGTGCTTCATCTCATCGATGGATTCCTTGTATTCGTACTCGCCGAGTTCCTCGAGCCCCCAGTCCTTGAACATCCGGGAGTGGAGGAAATACTGGTTGATCGCGGTCAACTCGTTCCTGAGCACCGTGTTGAGAAACTCGATGACTTTCTTGTCGCCTTTCATGGGGTCCGGCTTCCTTTCTGGGCAAACGGAACGCTCGCAAGCCGCCACCTCACAGGGCGGCTGCCGCCTCCGGAACCATGATCACAGGGGTCTGTTCGGGAATCAACCGCGGCGGGCGAACGACCCGCGGGTCGCTGGCGCGCCCGGGCACGCCGTCAACGAGGCCGGAACCGCGGCCGTGGTGCGGCGGTAGTCGGCGATGATCTCGCCCGCCATTTCGACGCAGCTACGGCAACGGGGGGCGGCGCCAAGGTGCTCATAGACGCAATCCACAGCACCCGCACACCCGGCGGCGGCTTCGCGAATCTGACTATCGGTATACCCATTGCAGAGGCAAACGAACATTAACCCTCCCCACTCCGGCAAACTGGAGTGAAACCTTTATCGCCCAGTTGCGAACGATTGTCAATGCGAATGAGTGTCAATGATCAGTATCATGCTGAACGCCCGAATTGGAATGTTGATCTGTGGCCCTCGTCCCCCGCTCGTGTCATAGACGATTATACGAATTGGGTTGAAATCCGTGAGTGGGAGGCAACGAAGTCTTTTTCGGGGGGATTCAGGCTATATTTGCAAGATATCAAAGAATACCCCTCATACTGTAAACCAGTTTCGATTATCGGAACGCCGCGACTCGCACTTCCAGGGGACCTCATGAGCGCCAATCCAGTCACTGTCGTGCTTGCCGAGGACGATCCAGACGACCAGTTGCTGGTGCGCGAGGCGTTCGACGAGGCGGACCTGAACTGTAATCTCCGGATCGTGTCGGACGGCGAGGAACTGCTCGAGTATCTGAACCGGTTCGGCAAATACGAAGCCCCGGACAGCTCTCCGCGCCCCAGCCTGATCCTGCTCGACCTCAACATGCCCCGTCTCGACGGCCACGGCGCGCTCAAGCAGATCAGGTCGCACGAGATATGGCGCAAGATTCCGATCGTCGTGTTTTCCACGTCGAGCGAAGACTTGCAGGTCACGACCAGTTTCGAGCTCGGCGCAAACGCCTATCTCACCAAGCCGTCGAGCTTCGAAGGGCTCGTCGATCTCGTAAAAGTGCTCGACGCGCACTGGTTCAAGCTCGGCATCGTCCCGCAGGACGCTCCCTGACTGTCGTTTGTCGCGATCTTCCCCGGTGACAGGGGCGCCGTGCTCCCGCAGGGTGCCCAACCCGCAGCCAATCAACAATCAGATCAGGCAGAGTTCGCGCAACTCGGCCCGCATGCGCGGTGGCATGTCGCGGGTTTCGGCAAGGTCCGCTGCCATGTCGGGCGGCGCATCCTCGGGCTCGAAATAGCGCCAGCCCTGGTGCGGACGCCGGGGCGCGGGCCTGGTGCGGACGAGTTCGGGATCGAGCACGATCCGGCAGCGCCCGACGCCCTCCTCATCCGTGAAGCGTTCGAGCCCGATGACCCGCTGGCGGCACTGGATGAACCGCCGGATGACCCAGTAGATCGAGCCGCCGGCGAGGATCTCGGCGTCGCGCTTGGGAAACATCCGCGTGATGTGGAACACCTGACCGTGCTCACGCAGGCGCAGCTTCTGCCAGCGCTCGAGATCCTCGACGTCCTCGGTGCCCACGCTCAGTTTCAGGAGATGCAGCGGCATGGCCCCAGTATAGCGGAGCCGCCACCGGGTCACAGGGCCGATCGGTGCGGGATTGCAGAATTTGTGTGGGACCAAACGGAAATTCAGGCGGAATCAGCCCGCGACTTTGGCCGCCGCGTCGGTCAAACCAGTGATCAGCTGGTCGCCCATGGTACCGCCGTCGCCGGACATCCCGGAGCGGATCACGAGGGTGAGCGCCTGCACATGGGCGTCGACAACATCGAGGGTGGCCGGCATCGATTCGTCGGCATTGTCGATGAACCGGCAGAGGATGCGCGTGATGTCGGTCACCAGCGGATAGCCAAACGAACCGCCCTGACCCTTCATGTCGTGTGAAATCCGGAAAATGGCCTGCAGGTGCCTGCCACGGTCGGCGGTGTCGCTGCGGGCGACCTGGGCGGCCAGTTGCAGGCGCGCCAGATCCTTCCGTGCCCAGTCCTCATAGTCCTCGCCGACCGTATCGATCGACGTCTGGGCCTTCGACATCATGGACTGGTACTCGTCGCGCGAAACCTTCCGCACCTTGGTCTTCAGACTTGGCGCCTCGACGACCTCAACGGGTGAATTGCTGCTCATCGTGCCCGGTCTCCAGCGGCCCGCGCCCGGAGATTCATGATCGCTTCCTGATAATCCGCTTCACCGGGTTCGACATAGGCAGGCTCGTTGGCTACCGCGCCCGCGCCGTCGCGCCGCTCGGGGCCGCGGTAGGCGGGATCGACGCGTCGGCGCCGGTCCGGGCCGGTATAGTCGTTGGTTACAATAAACTCGCGCCCGGCGCTCAACACCGCGACCAGCCGCTCCTTCAGGGTGCGGACCGAGACCGGTTTCACCAGAAATTCATTGACGCCGATGTCGCGGGCAAGCTCGATACGGTCGCGCTCGGCATGAGCGCTCAGCATGATGATCGGCAGGGATTTGGTGTGGTCCGAGACCTCGCCGGCGCGTATGCGGCGCGAGAACTCGAGCCCGTCCATCGGTCTCATCCGCCAGTCGCAGATCGCAATATCTGCCGAGAAGTTGGCAAGCTCGTCGATCGCATCCGTCCCGTCTTCGGCCTCCGCGATATTCCGGATGCCAAGATGCATCAGCATGGACCGCGTCAAACGGCGCGATCCGGCGTGATCTTCGATCAGCAGAATATTGAGTTGCCTGAAGTCGTTTTCGTTCATCTGGGCCGCGTTCCGGTTGGGGAAAGCACCATTCGTCAGCCTCAACCTAAACTGGAAAGCGGTAAGAACCGGTTAACGCAATCGGCAAGGAAAACGCGCTCAGACGCTGGCGGCGATGGCCTGGGCCGCCTTTGAGGACGGCGTACGGCCGAGATGTTCCATGACGTAGCGCCCGGCTTCGGCCAGCTTTGCGATGTCTACCACGGTCTCGATGCCTAGGCAGTACAGCAAATAAAGCACGTCTTCGCTGGCGACATTGCCCGCTGCTCCGGGCGCGTAAGGGCAACCCCCGAGGCCGGCCGCCGAACTGTCGATGGTGTCGATTCCGTAGTCGAGCCCGGTCAGCAAGTTGGCGAGCGCCTGGCCCCAGGTGTCATGGAAATGGAGGCCGAGCTTTGTTCCGGGGAGCTCGTCGCGCACCGCATCCAGCATCGCCCGGGTCTTGCCCGGCGTGCCGGTGCCGATGGTGTCGCCGAGCGAGATCTCATAGCAGCCCATCGCCTCGAGACGCCGGGCGACCCCGGCCACCGCCGCCGGCGTAATCTCGCCCTCGTAGGGACAGCCCAGCACGCAGGAGACATAGCCGCGCACCCGGATCCCGGCGTCGGTGGCGGCCTTGGCGACGGGCTCGAACCGGGCGAGACTTTCGTCGATCCCGGCATTGATGTTCTTCTGCGAAAAGCTCTCGGACGCCGCCCCGAAGATGCCGATCTCACCCATGCCGTCGGCGCCCACGCCGGCCTCAAGGGCGGCCTCATAGCCCTTCATGTTCGGCGTCAGCACCGGATAGTAGACGCCGGGCGCCCGGTCGATGCGTTTCAGCACTTCGGCGCTGTCAGCCATCTGCGGCACCCATTTCGGCGACACGAATGCGCCCGCCTCGATTGCCTGCAGCCCCGCCGCCGTGAGCCGGTCGATCAGCCCGACCTTCACCTCGAGCGGGATTGTCGCCTTGATGCTCTGCAGCCCGTCCCGGGCGCCGGCCTCGAACATGCGGATTTTCGCGGGATAGGCCATGTCGCTACGCCTCCGCCTCGAAAATCAGCAGTTCGGCGCCTTCCTCAACCTGGTCGCCCTCGGCGTAGTTGAGTTCGGCGACGGTGCCGGCTGCGGGAGCCGTGATGGTGTGTTCCATCTTCATGGCTTCGAGGATCATGAGCGCGTCACCTGCGGCGACCTTGGCGCCCTTCTTGACCTTGATCGCCACCACCTTGCCCGGCATCGGCGCCCCCATGTTGCCGCCGCCCGCCTTGTCGTCGGCGGCGAGGATCGGATCGAAGAGCGACAGCGCCCGCGTCCGCCCGTCGGCGATGACCGTGATGTTCATGCCCGTGCGGACAACAGCCGCGGTCATCTGATAGCCGTCGAGGCTGACCCGGAGCGCGCCGTCCGGGCCCGGTGCGGCAGACGCCATCACGCTGCCGCCCGGGAGATCGAGCAGATAGCGGCCGCCCCTGTTGTGCGCGGTCACCGTGGTGTCCTGACCGGCAAGATCGAAGCGGAGGCGCGTCAGCCCGTCATCGTTGAGCCGCCAGCCGGAACTCTGGTTCCAGGGCGAAAACGGATCGTTGCTGTTGGCGGCCCGCTTCGCCACATCGCGGGCTCGCTCCGTCAACACGTGAAGCGCCGCCAGCGCCAGCGTGCGGTCGTCGGACGGGCCCTGGTCAGCAAGCAGTTTCTTTTCGTGGCGCGGAATGAAACCGGTGTCGAGATTGCCCTTGGCGAATGCCGGATGCTCGACGATCGCCAGCAGAAACCCGATATTGGTGGTCACGCCGACGGCCTGACACGATGCAAGCGCCGACGCCATCCGCCCCCGCGCGGTTTCCCGGTCGGGGCCCCAGACGATGAGCTTCGCGATCATCGGGTCGTAGTGGATCGAGACCGTGTCGCCCTCGCGCACGCCGGTGTCGATCCGCACCGAGGCCGTCGCCTCCGGAAAGCGCAGATGCTGCAGGTGCCCGGTTGCCGGCATGAAATCGCGGGCCGGGTCCTCGGCATAGATCCGCGCCTCGATGGCATGGCCGTTGATCTCGAGTTCATCCTGCGTCTTCGGCAGCGGCTCCCCCGAGGCAACCCGGAGCTGCCATTCGACGAGATCCTGGCCGGTGATGTACTCGGTGACGGGATGCTCGACCTGGAGCCGCGTGTTCATCTCCATGAAGAAGAAATCGTCGCCCTCGGCGATGAACTCGACCGTGCCGGCCCCGACATAGCCGATGGCCTCGGCCGCGCGCACGGCCGCCTCGCCCATCTCGGCGCGGCGCGCAGACTTCATTTTCGGCGCCGGCGCTTCCTCGATCACTTTCTGGTGGCGGCGCTGGATCGAGCATTCGCGCTCGAACAGATAGACCGTCTTGCCCTTCTGGTCGGCAAAGACCTGGATTTCGATATGGCGCGGCTTGGTGAGATATTTCTCGACCAGCACGTGATCGTCCCCGAACGACGACGAGGCCTCGCGCTTGGCGCTGTCGAGCGCGTCCTTGAAGGCCTTCTCCGACTCGACGATGCGCATGCCCTTGCCGCCACCGCCCGCCGACGCCTTGATCAGCACCGGATAGCCGATCTTCTTCGCTTCGGTCTTGAGTGTCGTAAGGTCCTGCTTGTCGCCGTGATACCCCGGGACAAGCGGCACGCCCGCCTTTTCCATGATCTTCTTGGCTTCGGACTTCGAGCCC
>JAJFFI010000309.1 GCA_021776755.1 Alphaproteobacteria bacterium
GCCGCGTCTTCGACCCATTGCAGGTTGGTGATCTCGGTCCCGAACGGGGCGTCTTCGAGACCGACCCGGAGGTGCCCGCCGCGGGCAACTGTCCCGGCGATAAGCGGGCGGATGTCGACACCGAGGCCCGCGGAGAACCACGGCGCCCCCGGGGCGACCTCTTCGAGCAACGCCAGATAGGCGTCGAGGCCATACGTGCGGGGCGGAAAACTGAACGTGTAGTCGTCGGAAAAGATAAAGCGGTAGACTGGTTGCGGCACGCCTGGCTCGCGAGCCGCGAGAGCCGCGCCGGTGCGCACAAACCCCGGCTCGTAGCACGCATATCCCGGATGGAAGCCGTGTTCGCGGGCAAGCGCCAGGCCGTGCCGGATGTGGGTTTCCGGATTGAGATAGGTGAAGCCCGGCCGGTCGGCCGCGATGTCGTCGCGGTGGGCGAAATTCACCGAGCCCGGGTCAACGATCGACCATTCGATGAGACCCTGCCGGGCGAGCGTCTCGACAGCAGCAAAGCGCGTCTCGGGCGAGATCATGTTCGGCGAATCGACGCTGCCAGCGAGCGGGATTGTCGGATAGACGATGACATCCACTTCGGCGCGGATGCCCTCGATGATGCGGGCGTAGAGGTCGGCATCGTCCCGCTGCCGGCCGGTGGTCTCGTCGTAAGCGTGGACGTGCACGATGGCCGCCCCGGCCCGGGCGCACGCGATGCCTTCGGCCACGATCTCCTGGACCGAAACAGGCATGCCCGGCTGTTTTTCGCGGCTCCAGGGGCCATTCAGGGCGACTTCGAGCCAGGTCGTATTCATGCGGGCTTCCTAATCGATTGCATCGCGGAGTTTGTACCACGCATAGGCCGCTTCGGCCGCCACGGCGCCGATGAGACGGCCCCCGGTCCAGGCCAGCCCGAACGGCGCAAACAGGCGGTATCGGTCGTCGCCCCCGGCAATCGCCGCCGCCACCGTCTCCCCCGCCATCGTCGTCGTGTTGAGCCCATGGCCCCCGAAGGCGGTCGCATGCCAGAGGCCGGGTTTCACTTCGCCAATCTGCGGCATCTGGTGGCGGGCATAGCCCATAAGGCCGCTCCAGGCGGTGTCAGGTTCAGCGGCCGCGAGTTGCGGGAAAACGCTCACCATATCTGCCTGCATTTTATGGGCCAGGCCCGGGGGTTCGCCGGTCAGCGCCGTCATGCCGCCGCCCCAAAGCAGGCGGCCTTCCGGCAGCACTCGATAGTAGTTGCCGGCCCGGCGGGTGTCGGCGACGGCGGCCCGGGTGCGGATGGCCTCGCCAAGCGTAGCGCCCAGCGGCTTGGTCACCATCACATAAGTGGCGACCGGTACGAGGGCACGTCGGAGCGCGGGTACAAGATGATCGGTGTAGCCGCCGCCGCACAGAACGACGGCCGCGCACCGCACCGCGCCCCCTGCCGTCGCGGCAATCCAGTCGCCCTCCCGTTGCTCGATGTTCGTCACGGCGGACTGCTCGAAAATATTGCCGCCCTTGCGTTCGATGGCCGCGGCCAACCCCAGCGCATAGTTCAGCGGATGCATGTGAAAACCGGCGGGATCGAACAGGCCGGCATGATAGCGCGGGCTCGACAGCACGGTCTTCATCTCGTCTGCGGAGCGGTATTCGGTCTGGGCGCCCATGACTCCGTTGAGGAAATCGCGGCGCTTTTCCATGGCCCCCGGTTTTGCCCGCCACGCCGCCTTGAGGTACCCCTCGAACACAGGCGCGCAGTCGATGGCGTGCTCCCCGATGCGGCGGCGGATCGTGGCGACGGCTTCCCGGCTGAGATCATAGAGCGCACGGGCATGGCCTTGCCCCACGGCACGGACCAGACCGGCCGCGCCGAGGGAAAAGCCGGGCGCAACGAAGCCCCCGTTCCGCCCCGACGCGCCCCAGGCCACCCGGTTTGCCTCCAGCAGCACTACGGACTTTCCGCGCTCGGCCAGGCCCAATGCGGCCGAAAGGCCGGCTAGCCCTCCGCCGACAACGCAGACATCTGCAGCGGCATCGCCGTCGAGCGGTGGGCGATCGGCCACCGGATTGGCCGTGCGCGCATAGTGGCTGTCGATGTGGGCGTGTCCGCTCATGAGGCGAACGAGAGGCAGGCCCTGTTTGCGATCAACCTATGTGATGGTCCGGCACCTCCGCTGCCCCCTAGACTGGGGACATGACAAACTTCTGGAAAATCCTTCCGTCCGCGACTCCTGACGATTCGCGATGGCTGACGTACGAGATCTACGACGAGGTGATCGTTGCCGCGGAAACCCCGTCGATGGCGCGCCAGATTGCCCGCGAACTGGATCGCCATCTCGCCGAACCTGGCGCCGGCAATGAAAGCCGCCCGTTCCGGAGCGCGTTCGACGACGCGAAGCTTTATCGCGTACAGCCATTCCCGAGTGAGGCGGCTGTCGAGTTGGAGTTGGAGACGTCGGTCGATCCGCGCATTCTGCGGGCCGAACGTCGCGGTGCCCGGGCGCTGCCATAGGGCAGTGGCAGGCTGGCGGAGCATCACGAGCAGATATCTTCGTTCCGGATCTTGAACGATCGCATCCGGGCCTGAATGGTTCCCGCGCGGCGGTTGATGTAACCGGATGGCCGGCCCGCGGACCAGCGCCGGGGATTGGGTAATGTCGCCGCCAGCAATGCCGCTTCGCGCGGTGTGAGCTTGTCGGGTTCTTTTTTGAAGTGATGGCGCGCGGCGGCGGTGATCCCGTAGATGCCCGTGCCCCACTCGACGACATTCACATAGGTCTCGAGGATGCGGTCCTTGGTCCAGATCAGTTCGATCAGGAAGGTGAACCACGCCTCGACGCCTTTTCTCACATAGCTCCGGCCCGGCCAGAGATAGAGGTTCTTGGCGGTCTGCTGGCTGATGGTACTCGCGCCCCGTAATCCATCGCCGCGCTGGTGCTCTTTCCAGGCTTTTTCGATTGCCTTGAAATCAAATCCCGAATGTTCGCAAAATCGCGCGTCCTCGGCGGCAAGCACCGCGCGGAACACATGCGGCGAGATGCGGTCCATCGATCGCCAGCGCCAGCGAAACCCCGCCTCACCGGCATGCTCGACCCCGCGGAGCAGCATCAGCGGCGTCGCCGGCGGAGGGATGACGGCGTTGACCACGACAATGAGAATCGAGCCCACGAACGCTGCGACCGAAAGACTGAGCGTCCAGTGCCAGAGCGTTCTGATAACGCCATAGCGCCGCTTGCCGGCCGGCAACGGCGGCGGTTGCGAGCCGGGCGGGTGACGCGGCGGCGCCAGGCCGTTTCCATCGTCGATCGTGTCGTCCGGCCCCCTGTCCATGGCCGCGACCCTACCGGCGTTCGGCCTGTCGTGCCAGTGCTCAAAGCACGGGCGAACAGGCCGGAAACCGGGATTTTCCCCTTGTGCGGCGGCCAATCCGCTATACATAAAAAAGCTGACGCAGGACGGGGCACCGGCCCCGGTATGCGCGTGACAACCCGGGCGGGAGGGGGAATCCTTGAATTTCCTGATGAAGTTTTTCGGCCTCGTGCTGCTGG
>JAJFFI010000310.1 GCA_021776755.1 Alphaproteobacteria bacterium
AGAACACACGCCTTGCGGTGGGCGGCGCGCACGGTTGCAGCAATCCGACAGGCAATAGTGACATGGCCCCGGCGTCCCGCAAATCGGGCGCGTCCGTTCGCGCAAGCGAAAAAGAACGCGCAAGCCCAGCGGAGGAAACTCCCGCGGCTCAACCGATTCCGGATCAGCCAGTGCTCAACGCGGCCCTGGCGCTGGCCGACGGCACCGTGTTTCGCGGCCAGGGCGTGGGCGCCGAGGGAACGGTGGTGGCGGAGCTGGTCTTCAACACCGCGATGACCGGCTACCAGGAGATCATGACCGATCCGTCCTACGCGGCGCAGATCGTGACCTTCACCTTCCCTCATGTCGGCAACGTCGGCACCAATCCGGAAGACATCGAGACGGCGACGCCGGCCGCCAAGGGGCTGGTGATGCGGGCGGCAATCACCGAGCCCTCGAACTGGCGCTCCGCCCAACACCTTGATGCATGGCTGAAATCCCACGGGCTGGTCGGCATCGCCGGCATCGACACCCGGCGCCTCACCCGCCGGCTTCGGGACCAGGGGGCGGCCAACGCGGTGCTCTGCCATGCCAAGCCGGGCGAGACGATCGACGAAGCCGCGCTGGTCAAGCAGGCGCAGGCCTGGCCCGGGCTCGAGGGCATGGATCTGGCCAAAGAGGTCACCTGCCTTCAGACCTACGCTTGGGACGAAACCGCCTGGTCGCGGCGGGACGGCTATGGCCGGATGACGGCTCCCAAGCGCAAGGTCGTCGCGATCGATTACGGCGCCAAGCGCAACATCCTCCGCAGCCTCGCCGAACTCGGGTGCGAGGTGACGGTGGTGCCGGCGTCGACCAGCGCCGAAGACGTGCTGCGCCACGAACCCGACGGCATCTTCCTCTCGAACGGCCCGGGCGATCCGGCAGCGACGGGGGACTACGCGGTGCCGGTCATCAAGGCGCTGGTGGCGAGCGGCAAGCCGGTGTTCGGTATCTGCCTCGGCCACCAGATGCTGGCGCTGGCACTCGGTGCCAAGACCGGCAAGATGCACCACGGCCACCACGGCGCCAATCACCCGGTGAAGGACTTCGAGACCGGCACCGTCGAGATCACCAGCCAGAACCACGGCTTCGAGGTGCTGGAAAGCAGCCTCCCCAAGGGCGTCGTCGCAACCCACAAGTCGCTGTTCGACGGCTGCCTCGAAGGCATCCGGCTCGAAGGCAAGCCGGTGTTCTCGGTGCAATACCACCCGGAGGCCTCGCCCGGGCCGAGGGATAGCCACTACCTCTTCGAGCGGTTCGTGAAGCTGATGGATGGTCAGACATGACGCTACCGAATTCGGCCCTTACAGCAACTGTATGCCTTCAGTATGCGTATTCAAAATTTGCTTACGGCGGCGAGGAGGACGGTATTTCTGCGGCTGAAATTCGAGAACAGTTTTTGCCTTTATTCTCAATTCCATACATCGGACGAATACTGGACCAATTGAGGCAACAAGACGCCCATCTCCGGCAAACTGGAGAAAACTCTCCCTATATCATTACGGATAAAGGCATCGACTACGTCGAATCAGCGTTGGTGAACAAAGATTCGCACATTGCGCGCTTCGCCCAAAATCAGGCGAATTGGATTGAAGCAAATTTAGCTCCAGTTGAGCCGACTGTTGTTCCAGCGTCAGATCGAATCGTCACGATTGATCACAACAGCGAGGAATTGAAGAACACAGTCGCTGCAATTGAGGAGACTATCGACGCGCTCCGAGGCGACAACGAGATCGACCCTGCCGAGAAGCAAGCAACTGAAGCTGAACTAAAAGCTGGTCTAACCCTTCTTGAGAGTGCCCAAGTTAAACTGTGGAATTTGAGGGACTCGCTATTCGGCTCGCTGGGAGAACTTGTTACGAAATTCAAGGACAAGACCGTCGGTGCCGCGGCCAAGAAGGCACTCGACTGGCTTGTCCGGCTTATCGAGAGTCTAAATGCCTAAGCGCACCGACATCAAGAGCATTCTGATCATCGGCGCGGGGCCCATCGTCATCGGGCAGGCGTGCGAGTTCGATTATTCGGGGGCGCAGGCGTGCAAGGCGTTGCGGGAGGAGGGCTACCGGGTAATCCTGGTGAACTCGAACCCCGCCACCATCATGACGGACCCGGACCTGGCGGATGCGACCTACATCGAGCCGATCACCCCCGAGGTCGTCGCCAAGATCATCGAGAAGGAGAAGCCCGACGCGCTGCTTCCCACCATGGGCGGGCAGACCGGGCTGAACACCGCGATGGCGCTGGCCGACGCCGGCACGCTGATCGAGCATGGCGTCGAAATGATCGGCGCCGACCGGCTCGCCATCACCAAGGCCGAGGACCGGGAACTCTTTCGCCAGGCGATGGAAAGTATCGGGCTCGAAATGCCGCGCTCGTCAGTGGTGGCCGACATGGACGAGGCCCGCGCGGCGCTGAAGAAGATCGGGCTGCCGGCGATCATCCGGCCGTCCTTCACGCTCGGCGGTACCGGCGGCGGCATTGCGTATAACGCCGAGGAATATCTCTCCATCGTCGAGGGCGGCATCGATGCGTCACCGGTGCGCGAAGTGCTGGTCGAGGAAAGCGTGCTGGGCTGGAAGGAGTATGAGATGGAGGTCGTCCGCGACAAGGCGGACAACTGCATCATCATCTGCTCGATCGAGAATGTGGATCCGATGGGCGTTCACACGGGCGACTCGATCACGGTTGCCCCCGCGCTGACGCTGACCGACAAGGAATACCAGATCATGCGCGACGCCTCGATCGCGGTGCTGCGCGAGATCGGCGTCGAGACCGGCGGGTCGAACGTGCAGTTCGCGGTCGATCCCGCGACCGGGCGCATGGTCATCATCGAGATGAACCCGCGGGTGTCGCGAAGCTCCGCGCTGGCGTCGAAGGCAACGGGCTTCCCGATCGCCAAGATCGCGGCCAAGCTCGCGGTCGGCTACACGCTGGACGAGCTCGACAACGACATCACCGGCGGCAAGACGCCGGCCTCCTTCGAACCGACCATCGACTACGTGGTCACCAAGATCCCTCGCTTCACGTTCGAGAAGTTCCCGAAAGCCGAGCCGTATCTCACCACGATGATGAAATCGGTGGGCGAGGCCATGTCGGTCGGCCGCACGTTCCAGGAGTCGCTCCAGAAGGCGCTACGCTCGATGGAGACCGGGCTCACCGGCCTGAACGAAATCGCGATCAAGGGTGCCCAGGATGCTGACGGCAACGTGGTCGAGGACGCGGTGCTGGCAGCCCTCGGGCGGCCCTCGCCGGACCGGTTGCTGAACACTGCCCAGGCCATGCGGCTCGGGGTTTCAGACCAGGACATCCACGACATCACGAAATACGACCCGTGGTTCCTCGCGCAGATCCGCGGCCTGATCGAGGCCGAAGCGGCCGTGCGCGCGGCAGGGCCCGAAGGGCTGACGCCCGCCGCGCTCAAGACCCTGAAGGCCCAGGGCTTTTCCGACGCGCGGCTGGCTGAATTGACCGGCCAGGAGGAAGCGGCGGTTTCTGAAAGCCGGCGTGCGGCCGGTATCCGCCCGGTGTTCAAACGCATCGACACCTGTGCCGCCGAGTTCGCCTCCGAAACGCCCTACATGTACTCGACCTACGAGCGCGGCCTCGACGGGAACGACGCGCCGGAATGCGAGTCCGACCCGACGGCGGCCCGCAAGGTCGTGATCCTGGGCGGCGGGCCGAACCGTATCGGCCAGGGCATCGAGTTCGACTATTGCTGCGTCCATGCGGTCTATGCGCTGCGCGAGGCAGGCTTCGAGACCATCATGATCAACTGCAATCCTGAAACGGTCTCGACCGACTACGACACCGCAAACCGCCTCTATTTCGAGCCG
>JAJFFI010000032.1 GCA_021776755.1 Alphaproteobacteria bacterium
TTGGCAACGTGATGCTCTACCACTGAGCTACTCCCGCACGGAGTATCGATCGGACGTCTTCCGGGTCACCCGGAGATATAGGCCCCGAGGGGCCAACGCTCAAGCCCGAACGCGGCGCGGATAATACGTAAAGGCAGCCGCAATTCAAGTGCTGCGTCGCGTCCGGGGCCGGAAAGATTCGCGAGAGACCGGCCGCGTGCTTGCCGCCACGGGTGATTTCACTATGGTATCGCCGCCATGACAGAACCCGACACGACAGACACATCGAAGACCGGCGAAGCGGGCCTGCTGCTGCGCCTCGACCATCTTGGCATCTCGTACGAGAACCACCGGCATCCGCCGTTGATGACCGTGGACGACAGCAAGTCGCTGCGGGGAAACCTGCCGGGCGGGCACGTCAAGAACCTGTTTCTCCGTGACAAGAAGAAGACCCTCTTCCTGGTGACCGTGGACGAAGACCGCACGGTGGATCTGAAATCCCTGCGTCACAGAATCGGCGCAAAAAGCAACCTCAGCTTCGGCAGCCCTGATCTGCTGGCAGAAGCGCTCGGGGTGCTGCCGGGCGCGGTCACGCCGTTTGCGGTGATGAACGACACGGAACGCCGCGTCACGGCGTTTCTCGACGGGTCGCTGCTGGGCCACGACCGGGTCAATGCGCATCCGCTGCACAACGAAGCAACGACCACGCTGGCGCCGGGCGAGCTGGTCCGCTTCATGCGGGAGTGCGGTCACGATCCCGAAATTCTCGATCTGGACTCTCCCGCGCCGGCGCCGGCTTCCGGATAGCCCCGGCTCTTGCCGCCAGCGGCGCGCGGGTCCATGTATGAGGCATGATACCCGGGGCCGGGAAACCGCGCCGGGCACAACCTGAAAACGGACAGGACAGCATATCGATGGAACCGATCATCGCGGGTGAACCGGACGCGCAATCCGGCCCGGTCATCAAGGACACCGACACGGCGAACTTCGCCAAGGACGTCATCGAGGCCTCGCAGCAGGTCCCGGTGATCGTCGATTTCAGGGCGCCCTGGTGCGGCCCCTGCAAGCAACTCGGCCCGGTTCTGGAAAAGGTGATCCAGGAGCAGAAGGGCAAGGCGCGCCTCGTCAAGCTGGACATCGACAAGAACCAGCAGATCGCGGCGCAGATGCAAGTCCAGTCGATCCCGGCGGTGTTTGCGTTTCTCGACGGGCGCCCGGTCGACGGCTTCATGGGCGCGCTCCCCGAGAGCGAAGTGCGCCAGTTCGTCGAGAAAATCGTGCGGGCGGCCGCCGACGGCAAGGGCTCGCCGATCGCCGACGCACTGGAACGCGCGAAGGCCGCCCTTGAGAGCGGCGACGCGCAGGAAGCCGCCGCGTTTTACAATCAGGTGCTGCAGGCCGAGCCGGACAATGTGGCGGCGGCCGCCGGCGTCGCGCGCTGCCTTGTCGCGATGGGCGACGGCGAGCGCGCGCGTCTGGTTCTGGACGGGCTCGACGACGAGGCCGCCAAGGACCCGGACGTTGCCGCGGCGCGCACGGCCCTCGACCTGCTCGAACAATCCGAAGCGGCCGGCGACACGGGCGAACTCGAAGCGGCGGTTGCGGCGGACCCGAACAACCACCAGGCCCGCATCGATCTGGCCGCAGCACTTTTCGGGGCTAAAGATCCGGAGGGCGCGATCAAGCAGCTGATCGAAAGTATCCGGATCAAGCGCGACTGGAACGACGAGGCCGCGCGCACGCAGTTGCTCAAGTATTTCGAGGCGCTGGGCCACGGCCATCCCGCGACAATCGAAGGGCGGCGCAGGCTCTCGGCGATCCTGTTCTCGTGATCTGCCGGTGAGCGCGCCTGAAACTCTGGCCGATTTGCCGGCCGTCCTGCCAGTGTTTCCGTTGACCGGCGCTTTGCTGATGCCGGATGCGCGCCTGCCGCTGCAGATTTTCGAACCCCGCTATCTCGCCATGACCGAGGACGCGATGTCCGGCGACCGCATGATCGGCATGATCCAGCCCCGGCGGCACGAAGAGATCGCCGACGGCGACCATCCCGAGGTGTTCGAGACCGGCTGCGCCGGCAAGATTTCATCGTTCAGCGAGACCGGCGACGGGCGTTACCTGATTTCACTCAACGGCATCTGCCGGTTTCGCATCGTCAAGGAGCTGCCGCTGCTGCGCGGCTACCGGCGGGTGCAGGCGGACTACGCCCCGTTCGCGGTCGATCTCGGCACGCGCGAGGAGGGGCCCGTCGACCGGGAGCGGTTGCTGGCCGTCCTCCGGCGCTATTTCGAGCAACGCCAGCTCGATGCCGACTGGGAGTCGATTGAAGAAACCAGCGATGCGGGGCTGGTGACCGCACTCTCGATGCTGTGTCCGCTGGCGCCCACGGAAAAGCAGGCGCTGCTCGAAACCGCCACACTTGGCGAACGCGCGGAGCTGCTGGTCGCGCTGCTCGAAATGGGCGTCGCCGGCGCGGGCATCGAAGTCGGAAGCAAGCATTAGGAAAGGCAATGACGTGAGCAAGGACCTTGACCCCAAGCTTCTGGAAATCCTGGTGGCGCCCGGCAGCGGTGCGGAACTGCGTTACGACCGCGAGGCGCGGGAGTTGATCAGCGATGATGACGGGCTTGCCTTCCCGGTGCGCGACGGCCGTCCGATCATGCTGATTTCCGAGGCCCGCAAGATCGGCGGGAAATCCAGATGAGTGTCCATCCCGGGGAGCAACATGACAACGGGCCGGTCCCGACCGAAATCCGCGTCAAGAAGGCCGAGAAAATCCTCGAGGTCGATTTCGCCGACGGCGTGAAGGTCGCGATCCCGGCCGAACTGCTGCGCGTCGAGAGCCCGTCCGCCGACGTGCAAGGCCACGGGCCGGACCAGAAGAAGACCATCGCCGG
>JAJFFI010000311.1 GCA_021776755.1 Alphaproteobacteria bacterium
TGAGCCCGGCTCGAGGGACGCGTTCTTGACCTCGACGAAATTGCCGACAAAGGCGGTTTCGTTCAGATGCGCGCCCGGGCGGATGCGGGCGAACGGGCCGACCTGGCAGCGCGCCTCGATGGTAGCGCCTTCGAGATGACAGAACGGCTTGATCTCGCAGCCGTCACCGACCTCGACCCCGGGCCCGAAGACGACACTTGGGCCGACAATCACGTCGCGGCCAAGCTCGGTGTCCCAGGAGAAATAGACCGTGTCAGGGTCGGTCAGCGTAGCACCATTGGCCATCGCGGCGTCCCGCAGCGAGATCTGCAGAATGGTCTCGGCGACCGCGAGTTCCTGGCGGCTGTTGACGCCGATCAGCTCGGCCTCGTCGGCGACGATGTAACTGCGGTCGAGGCCGCCGGCCTTGGCCAGCGCCACCACATCGGTGAGATAGAACTCGCCCTTGGCGTTGTGGTTTCCGACCTGATCGAGCAGCGACAGAATATGCGCGCCGTCGATGGCCATGACGCCGGAATTGCAGAGCGCGACCGCGAGCTCCTCGGCGTTGGCATCCCGGGTCTCGACGATGCGTTCGACGGTGCCGTCCTCGTCCGCGACGACGCGGCCGTATTCGGCAAGATCCTCGGGCTCGAAGGCGAGCACGACGACGCCCGCCCGGTCCTGCTTTTCCATCGCGCGGACCATTGCGCGCAAGGTGGCCTCGGTAATCAGCGGCGTATCGCCATAGAGCACGAGCACGATGCCCTCGAAGCCTTCGAGTTCGGCCCGCGCGGACTTTACGGCATCCGCGGTGCCGAGTTGCGCTTTCTGGATGACGGCCGGGACCGGCGCCACCGCCTCGGTCACATCGTCCATGCCCGGGCCGACGACGACCACCTTCCGCGCGGCACCCAGGGCCTCGACGGTACCGAGCACGTGGTTCACCATCGGGCGCCCGGCGATGCGGTGCAGGACCTTCGGCAGGTCCGATTGCATCCGCGTCCCCTTGCCGGCTCCCAGAATGACGGCAGCAATCTCGGTCATCGTTCAACGGCTCCTGCTTCGATGGAAGGGCGGCGGACGGGCGGCGCGAGACCGTGCAAGGTTTCCCGCCGATGTTTGCCACGGCCCGAAATGGCCTCCAAGTCACGAAGTGTGACCAAGTCTTACCCTGTCTCCGCCACTCCCGTATCTTTTCGCCGAGCAACAACGGCGCATTGCGGCCATAGTTGCGGCTATGCTGGTTGGAGGTGGAAGTGTTTTCGATAACGACGGGGGAAGACATCATGCATAAATTTGCCGCGACCGCCTGCACCATTGGTGTTCTCGTACTCATGTCCGGAGGTGCGCTTGCGCAGGGCAACTTCTCTTACGGCGCCTGGAAGGGCAAGGCGTTCGCGCGCGATGGCGTGTTCACCCACTGCGCGATGTCGGCCAAATACCGGAGCGGCGTGCAGATGCTGTTTGCGATCACCCGGGGCTACAACCTGAACATGGGCTTTGCCCACACGGACTGGAATTTGCCGGCAGGCCGGGATTTCCCGGTGACTTACCGTATCGACCGCAAGGCGGTGAAACAGGCACCGGGCCGCGTCATCAATGCCAAGCAATTCGTCATCGACCTGCCCGACCGGAATACGATTTTCCGCCAGTTCCGCAAGGGCAAGACGCTCCATATGGCGATCCCCGGACGCACCTTCCAGATGAGCCTGAAGGGCACCAGCGGCGCGCTGAAAAAGCTGCTGGCCTGCACCCGGCGCTACGCCGGGTAGCACACACCGGCAAAGGCCGATTGACAGGACGGTTCGGGCTTCCCTATATCAGCGGTCCCGCCGCCGGCCCGGCGTTACGAGTCGGCGGCCGCAACATCCCGGGCGGTTAGCTCAGCGGGAGAGCGCTCGCCTCACACGCGAGAGGTCGCTGGTTCAATCCCAGCACCGCCCACCATTTCCCGCCGGTCACTCCCCTTCGCCGGAATCGCCCTCCGGCTTTTTCCCCTTGCCGTCTCGCGTATCCCCGACCAGCCGCATCGGCAGCTCGCCCGAGCGGATATGCAGGTCCCGTTGCGGGAACGGAATTTCGATGCCGTACTTGCCGAGCGCCGTTTCGATCGCCCAGTTGTAGTCGGCGTTCACCGCCGCCGGCCGCTTTACCGCCTCCGGCGACAGCCAGACGATGAGCTCGAAATCAAGGCTGCTGTCGCCGAAACCCGTGAGCCATACCTGCGCCTCGCGGGCGCCGGTACCGGTCAACATGTGCGGCACCTCGGCCGCCGCCTCGAGGCCCGCCTTGCGGACCAGCTCCTTGTCGGTCCCGTAGGCCACGCCGAACGGAATCCGGATGCGGCGGAACCCTTCGCGCAGCGTCCAGTTGGTCACCCGGTTGTTGATGAACTCGGCATTGGGCACGAGGATATCGACGTTGTCGTTGGTGGTGACGAGCGTCGAGCGGATGTTGATTTCACGGACTTCGCCAGTGAGCCCTGACTCGAGTTCGACGAAATCGCCGACCTTGATGGAGCGCTCGAGCAGCATGATGATGCCGGCCGCGAGGTTGCTGAAGATCGCCTGCAGCCCGAAGCCGATGCCGACGCCGAACGCGCCGGAGAACACCGCAAGTGCCGTGAGATCGACACCGATGGCGCTCAACACCACCATGATCGCGATGAAGAACAGCAGGATCCGGGCGCCCTGGGCGATCAGCGTCCGCACGGATGGTGTAAGACGTTCGGAACGCCCGATCCGCGCCTGGATGAAACGGGCGATCATCGACGAGAGCCACAGCAGGACGACCAGCAGCAGCAGTCCCTTGATCACCATGTAGAGCGACAACCGCGCCGAGCCGATGGTGACGGCGGCACTGTCGAGGAGCGCGATCGTGGGGTTGAGCAGCCGCAGGATGTTCAGCGCCGCGATCACCCAGGCGACCGTGGCGATGGTCCGTGCCCACAGCGGGTCGCGCACGAATGCGGTGAACAGCCGGATCACGATCCAGGCATTCAACAGGCTGGCGACGATGCGCAACAGATCGTTGCCGGTCTCAAGTTGCGCCAGCGTCTCGGCGCCGGCCCAAAGCCCGATCACCCAAATCAACGGCAGGATCAGGCGCTCGACCGCTTTCAGCCCCGCCGGCAGAAAGGGCGTATCTTCGCCGGTTGCCGGCCATATCCGCCGGACCAGCGCGCGCACGGGTTTGGAGAGCAGCCAGGCCAGCAGACCCACGCCAACGATGACTGCAAGCTGGGCGAGGCCTGAATCGGAGAACAGCTGGGCCGACAGGCTTTCGGCGCCCTTTGCGATGAAATCGGCGGCCTTCTCAAATCCCGAAGTGAGTCCCTTCAGCATCGACTCGGTGGTCTCGGGCTGCGGCGCGGGCTGGGCCTGCGCCAACTGGACTACTTCATGCATTGGAGTTTCCCGGGTTGGGGGTCAGAACCA
>JAJFFI010000312.1 GCA_021776755.1 Alphaproteobacteria bacterium
TGCGGGATGTCGTGGCGGGGTTGTCCGGATCGATGCCGGCGTAGGTCACATGCGCCGTCATCGCCATCGGCATGTCCGAAAGCATCCGGAACGGGATGAAATCGCTCTCCGACAATTCGCTGTGCGGGGTTCTGACGACCGGCAACTCGAAATGGCTGTCGGCCCCCGCCCTGCCGTGCCCCGGGATATGCTTGATGACGGGCAAGACTCCGCCATCCAGCAGACCCTCACAGACCGCCCGGCCGAGGAGGCCGACAATCTGCGGCTCGGAATGGAGCGCCCGGTCGCCGATGATGTCGTGGGCGCCTGGAAATGAGAGATCGAGCACTGGCGCGCAATCAACGGTGATGCCGAGTTCCTGCAGGTCCGCCGCCAGCATCCGGGCGTTCAGCCGTGCCGCTTCGATGGATTCGCCGGGGCTCTTCATCGCCAACGCGCCAAATACCGCCATCGGCGGCGCCTTCCGCCAGGCCGGCGGCTTCAGGCGCGCGACCCGGCCGCCTTCCTGGTCGATCAGGACCGGAGCCGCGGGATCTTTGATCGTTTCCCGCAGGCTGTCGACGAGGTCGGCGATCTGTTCGGCGGTTTTGCAGTTCCGGGCAAACAGGATGAACCCGCCAGGCTTTGCAGCACGGAAGAACGCTTTTTCCTCGTCGGACAGCACCGGCCCGGCGCAGCCGAAAAAGACGGCGCGCGGGGTGTTCCCGGCAAGCGCGAGATCGGACGTCGTGCTGTCGTCAGGCTTTGACAATGAGGCAGCTCACAGATCGCTTCCGCAGTTTGCTGCAGAGCGACTTGGCTGCGTTTTCACTATCGAGCGGGCCACCCTGCACCCTGTAGTAGACGCCCTTCTTCTTGCCGAGGTCCACTTTTTCAACGAAATAGGCGAGCCGGCCCAGAAGGTCGTTATGGGACTTGTTCAGGCGTTGCCAGAGCGAGGCTGCGGCGGCATAGGATTTCACCGAGGCGACCTGCACCCGGTAAGGCCCAATGGCCTTGAGCGAGAGGGCGCGTTCCTTCTCGGTAATCGTGCCGTCGGCATTCTTCTCTTGCGCCAGTTGCTTCGGAGTTTTCTCCCCAGACTTGCCCACAGGCTTATCCCCAAGCTTGGCGCCCGCTTTTGCGGTCGCACCCGGCGCACCACCTGATGCGCCCGCGGTGGCCGTGCCAGCACTAGATCCGGCGGTGCCGGCGGCCGGTTCGGGCTGCTTCGGCGTGACCGGGGTTTCGGGTTTCGGGGCAAGGCGCTCGACCGTCTTGCCGGACTGGCCCGGCGCGATTCGGTCGTAGACGTATTTGTCCTGGTGCGCGGGCTTGAGGCCGCCCGGATCCTGCGGGCGCACCTTGGCGGGCCCCGCTTCGGCCTTGATCAGCGGGATCGAGCCGGACTCGCCGGCGCGGATGCCTTCGGAATACGAAAACCAGATCAGCGCGGAGAAGCCCGTCAGTGCGAGCACCGACAGCATCGGCGTGATCCAGCGGGTGATGCCCGTGCGCGGGCGCTTGCCGGAAAAAATCCGGCGCTTGTCTTGAGACAGTCCTGTGTCGTGCATATCGACGTTTTCCCTGATGTTAGCGGAGCTCCTCCCTCGCCCGCACGCCGAAGATGCCAAGTCCGGCGGCGATAACCAGGCTGGTGGCCCGGACGAGCGCGAGTCGCGCCGTAGTCAGTACTGCCTCATCCTCACGTATGAACCGCAATTCAGGCGATTCCTTGCCCTTGTTCCAGAGCCCATGAAACGCGCCGGCAACATCATTCAGGTAGTAGGCCAGCCGGTGCGGCTCATGGGCGAGTGCTGCCCCCGCCACCATTCCCGGCCATCCCGCCAGCACCCGGATCAACTCGATTTCGGCCGGGTCCGTGAGCGGGCTCAAGTCCACCTTGCCGAGCGCGGCGTCCGAGGTCTCAAGGTCCGGCATCGCTTCCGCCGCCTGGCGGATCACCGAATGGGTCCGCGCGTTTGCGTACTGGACGTACCAGACCGGATTGTCGCGCGACTCCTCGGTGACTTTCTCGAGATCGAAATCCAGCGTCGCGTCGTTCTTGCGGGTCAGCATGATGAACCGGACAACATCGCGGCCAACCTGGTCGATCACATCGCGGAGCGTCACGAAGGTGCCCGCGCGTTTCGACATCTTGATCGGCACACCGGCCTTCATCAGCTTCACGAGCTGGCAGATTTTGATATCGAGCCTGCCTTTGCCATCGGTCACCGCAGTCACCGCCGCCTGCATGCGTTTGACGTACCCTCCATGATCGGCTCCAAGGACGTCAATCAGTGTATCACTGCCACGGGTGAACTTGTCGTAGTGATAGGCGATGTCGGAGGCGAAGTAGGTGTAGCTGCCATCCGATTTCTTGAGCGGCCGGTCGACGTCGTCACCGAATGCGGTGGCCCGGAACAAGGTCTGCTCGCGGGGTTCCCAGTCGTCCGGCGTCTTGCCCTTCGGAGGCTCCAGAACTCCTTGGTAAATATGGCCTCCGGCTTCGAGAACCGCGAGCGCGGCCTCAACCTTGCCCTCCGCAACAATGGCGCGTTCAGAGCTGAAGACATCCATCTCGATGCCCAGCGCCGTAAGGTCTTCGCGCACCTCAGCCATCATCATGTCGATCGCGGTGTTCTTGGTCACCGGAAGCCATTCTGACTGGTCCATCGCCTTCAGTGATTCGCCGTGCTCGGCGGCGAGTGCCTGGCCGACATCCTTCAGATACGCGCCGGGATAGAGCCCTTCCGGGATCTCGCCGATGTCCTCCCCCAGGGCTTCGAGATAGCGGAGATAGGCCGAGCGCCCCAGCACATCGACCTGGGCGCCAGCGTCGTTGACGTAGTATTCGCGGGTGACCTTGTGCCCGGTCGCCGCCAGCAGCGAAGCGAGCACGTCGCCCACCACCGCGCCCCGCCCGTGGGCCGCATGCAGCGGACCGGTCGGATTGGCCGAGACATATTCGACATTGACCGTCGCGCCGCCCCCGACCCCGGAGTGCCCATAGGTCTCTCCGGCCGCCAGCACCTCGGCGAGCCGCGCCTGCCAGAACGCATCGGTCAGGCGCATGTTGATGAATCCGGGGCCCGCAATCTCGGCGCTTCTGACAGCGTCATGGGCCTCGAACTCGGTGAGCAGGATCTGCGCAAGATCGCGGGGCGCCATGCCGACCTGTTTCGAGAGCACCATCGCGGCATTGGTGGCGACATCGCCGTGAGACGCCTCGCGCGGCAACTCGAACGTTACCCGGCTCGCGTCGAGGTCCTTCGGCAGGCCACCGTCCTCGCCAAGCCAGCCGAGCACGCTCTCAAGTTCGGACTTGAGATAATCGAAGTTATTCATTGATTTTGTGTCTTTATGAATAGAGGTCGAACAGCTTCTTGTGTTCCCGCAGCGCATACCAGTCGGTCATGCCGGAGACGTAATCGCACACGGCCTCGGCGGTTTCGGCGGTTACCTTGCCGTCGGTCAGCCTCCGCCACGCAGCCGGCAGGGTTTCGGGCTCCTCCATGTAGTGCCGGAAGAGCTCGCCAACCACCCGCTTGGCCTTGCTGGTCATCCGGTTGACCCGGTGATGGCGGTACATGTGCTCGAACAGGAAGTCGCGCAATTCGCGGTCGTACTGGACCATCGCCTCGCTGAACGCAACCACCGGCGCGTCGAGGCCGCGGATATCGTCCGGCGACTGCGGGTCCGCGGCGGCGATCCGCTGCCGGGTTTCGGCCAGCACGTCGTTGACCATGAACTCCATCATCCGGCGGACGGTTTCATGGACCTTGCGGGCTTCCTCAAGGTCCGGCCATTGCGCCTCGACCTTGCCGACCATCTCGGCGAACAGGGGCACGGCGCGCAGATCGTCAATGGTGAACAGCTCGGCGCGCAGGCCATCGTCGATGTCGTGGTTGTTGTAGGCGATATCGTCGGAGAGTGCTGCCACCTGCGCCTCCGGCCCCGCCCAGGTGTCGAGCCCCAGATCCTGGCGCTCGTTGTAGTCCTTGATCGCCTGGGGCAGCGGGTCATCACCGTTTTCCGCCGCCGGGCCGATCTGCGGCCCGTTGTGCTTCACGATCCCCTCAAGGCATT
>JAJFFI010000313.1 GCA_021776755.1 Alphaproteobacteria bacterium
GTCAGCTTGCCAACCTTGATCAGCGGATAATCCTCATGCGGCCAGACTTTCGTCAGGTCGAACGGGTTCAGGCGGTAGGTTCTGGCCTTCTCGAACGGCATGATCTGCATCGAGAGCGACCAGCTCGGGAAATCGCCGTCCTTGATCGCGTTGAACAAATCGCGGCGGTGATAATCGGCATCTTCGCCGGCCATCTTGTCGGCCTCCGCCTGGGTCAGGAAGTCATTACCCTGATCGGTCTGGAAATGATATTTCACCCAGAATTTCTCGCCGTCGGCATTCACCCACATATAGGTGTGGCTGGAAAAGCCATCCATGTTCCGCCAGGTCTTGGGAATGCCGCGATCCCCCATCAGCCAGGTGACCTGGTGCGCGGATTCCGGCGACAGCGTCCAGAAATCCCACTGCATGTCATGGTCCCGCAGGCCGTTGTCGGCGCGGCGTTTTTGCGATCGGATGAAATGCTGGAATTTCATCGGATCACGCAGGAAAAAGACCGGCGTATTGTTGCCAACCATGTCGTAATTACCCTCGCTGGTATAAAATTTCAGCGAGAAACCGCGCGGGTCGCGCCAAGTGTCGGGGCTGCCGCGCTCGCCGGCAACGGTTGAGAAACGGATCAGCGTATCGGTCTTGGCGCCAGGCTGAAAAACCGCCGCTTTGGTGTATTTGCCGACATCTTCTGTAACTTCGAAATAACCAAACGCGCCGCTGCCCTTGGCGTGAGGCTGGCGCTCGGGAATCCGTTCGCGATTGAAATTCGCCATCTGCTCGATCAGATAATGATCGTGCAGCACAATCGGACCATCGCGGCCGACCGTGAGGGAATGTTCGTCGCTGGATACGGCTATTCCAGCATCGGTCGTCGTAGGTTTGGTTTTCTTGTCGGTCATGTTCAGTATCTTCCCGAAATTCGAAAAAGGATTGGAATGATTCTATATTTGCTTTTTATTTCTGGCCATAACGTACTTTAATTGACATTCGGCCTAACCGATTATTGTCATGAGCAAAATCGCTCTTATCGACATAATCTGTATCGTTTTATCAGCGAAATGAGTGGTTGCCGCTCAATGAGCACCTCCGCTCCAGGCCGCCCGGCGCAATCGAGTGGGAGTAGGGGAAACACGCCCGGCAGTCCGGCCAGGCCCTTCATTTCAGAGATTTCACCTAGTGCAGCGTTCCCGCGCCCAGAAACGGCCAGGCCGGCCGCGTTGCAATGTCCTTCGAGCCGCAGTCCGAGCAGATCAGCCGCGGGCCGACCTCCGGCACCGGGAAATCCGGCGTCATCTCGACTAGCAGCTCGGACGTGGTGAGTGTGGCGGTGTGCCGGCACCGGTTGCACCAGCAGAACACGCCCACGCCCATCACCTTGAGCTCGCCGAGCGTGATCGCCGTCTGCTTTTCCTCTTCCCGCAGAATTCCAACCTGCTTCATGCCGCCCATCTGCGCGCTCCCGGTCTTTCGTTCGTCCCCGCAAGGGGAACATTATTAGAACACAAGAGCGGAAACATGACTCTCCGGACCGCCAACGTCAACTGAAATCGGCATCGCATCCCACGTGCCGTACACACCGCCGTCCTCATCCTGAGCCTGTCGAAAGACGAGGACGGCGGCATCGCTCAAACGGGGGGCGGGAACTCTGGCCAATGATCTACCGGCCTTGGGCGCGATCAAGCCAGGTCGACATTTTCATGCTCGTATTTACGAGGCCGGTGATCTTCGGCGGCACGTTCGTGCTGTGCCTGGCTTTTGCCGCCTGGCTCGCCTGGCCGCGGCATTCGCGCGCGTAGATTCTCATATTGTTCTTGCGTTGCCGGGCATATTGGGCACACTGGAGGGTTTCGCCACAGGCCGCACGGGGCGGTCCCGGGCGGCAATCAGGAACCCGTGAAATGATGACAAATGATGACAAAACCCTGCAGAATCGCGCGGCCATTAAATGCTGCGCGTTCAATTTGAAAAACTATTTGGTGTCAATGGATTATACACTCGTCACAGCCCAGCAACGGCTGGAAAAATGATAACAAATGCTAACATTTTCCACGGAATCAATCCGGGGCTGGCGGTGAGGCAGACGTGGCGGACCGGCGCGCCCTCAGGCCCGCGACACCAGCCGCATCTTGCGGTCGATCACGGCGAGTGCGTCGGGGAGCGACTCGCTGCGGCGCAGGCACTCGCGCCCGCTGGTCACGACAAACACCCGCTTGCCGTTCTTCTGCAACACTTTGGATATCGAGTAGAGGGGATGCTCGGCGGCGTGGCGGAACACGGCGAAGATCGAACGGCCGCTGCCGTGATCGATGGCGTAGTCGCGCCATTCACCTGTCATGACCCGGCGGCTGTACATCGACAGCAGCTGGTTGAGTTCGGCCCGTGTGAAAAATACCCGCGCGCTTTTTCTGTCACGCGCGGGCAGCCGTATGACATCAGCCATCGCTTTCCCGTACTCCTCTCGTTTCGTCCATCCCTCCACCGGCCCCTCCACCGGCGTCTTGCGGCGGGCACTGGGTCCGGCGCCTGGCCCGACGTCGTGGCCGGTTGCGGCCTGCCGGTTCCCGGTCATGCTGGCCGGTACGTTGCGGACAGTCTTCCGCATTTGGCTCCGGCTGTCCAGTGCCGGAGCCGGCCGCCGGACCGGGTAGCGGCCACCACCTGCCGGCCCGCCCGCCGCCCGCGAAACGGCCATCAAATGGCCACGAAAGGGCGTTTGATTTTGCCGATTCGACCCACTATTGTGCGCCCTGCTTTACAGGCGGGGGTGGCACCTGCGTACCGGGCGGGAGGCCTGATCCTTGGCTGACATCTTTGAAGAAGTCGATGAAGAGGTAAAACGCGACAAGCAGCTCGCGCTCTGGCAGCGCTATGGCAAGCTCGCCGTGGCCGGCATGGTGCTTGTTGTCGGGATTACGGCCGGCATCGTCGGCTGGCGTGAATACCAGCAGGTCAAGAGCCTCGAGGACTCGGCGAAATTCGAGGCCGCGGCCAGCCAGGCCGCAAAGGACGACGGCAAGACGGCGGCCGCCGCCTTCGAGGCGCTCGCGAAAAACTCCGGGACCGGCTACGAGACGCTCGCGCGCCTTCGGGCCGCCGCGATCGAGCTGAACGCCGGGCGCACTGCCGAAGCCGCGGCATTTTACGATCAGGTGGCCAAAGACGGCAACGCCGAGCCGGGCCTCCGCGATCTGGCGACCGTGTTGTATGTCACGGCATCGCTCGAGACCGGCAAGCCGGACGACCTCCAGGCCCGCCTGCAGCCGCTGCTCGCCAAGGACCAGGCGTGGCGCCATTCGGCCCGTGAACTCTCGGCCTTGATCCTGCTGCGGGCCGGCGACACGGCCGGTGCCCGCAAGATGCTTGATCTTATCAAGGACGACCGCGGCGCCCCGCCGTCTATCCGCCGCCGCGCGACCGAGCTGCTGGCGGTGACCGAAGGCTGATGTCCCGCGCGGCATCTGCGGGGACCCGGATATTTCCGATCCGGAAAACTTTCAGACATCGAAAAATTATTCAGAAATTGACATGGGCCGACCGACCGCCCGCAACGAGGACACCATGAACCGCCCAGCACTCCACGCCATCACCCGTTCGCCAGCATCCAGGACCGCGCGGCTCGGGACGAGCCTGTCGGTGGTGGCCGTGGCGGCCTTCCTGCTCGCGGCCTGCAACACGGTGAGCGACCTCAATCCGTTTTCCGGCCCCGACAAGGTGCCGCTGAAGGGGGAGCGGATTCCGGTGATGATCGGCAGCAAGAAGGTCGAGGCCGACCCCAAGATCGCCGACCTCGACGTCTCGCTGCCGACTTCGGTCGCCAACACCGACTGGCCGCAGCCGGGCGGCAACGCGCGCCACGCGATGGAGCATCTGTCGCTTGCGGATGGCCCGAAACAGGCGTTTTCAATCAGCATTGGCTCCGGTTCAAGCGATGAAAGGCGGCTTCTCGCATCGCCAATCGTAGCCGGCGGCGTGATCTACACGATGGATGCCGAGGCCACCGTGCGGGCCAGCAACGCCACCTCGGGCGCGCAGATCTGGAGCGTCGACATCAGCCCCGAAACCGAGGAAGAGGGCGATCTCGGCGGCGGGATCGCCTACGACGACGGGCGGATCTTCGTCACGACCGGTTTTGCCCAGGTGGTGGCACTGGACGCGGCGACGGGCAAGGAAATCTGGCGCGAGAAGGTAAGCGCGCCGATGCGTGCCGGCCCGACGGTCGCCGACGGCACGGTCTTCGCAATCACGGTGGACAACCGGATGTTCGCGATGTCGGCCGAAGACGGGCAGAAGCTCTGGCAGCACGCCGGCATCGCCGAAGTGGCGGGCATTCTCGGCGGCGCGAGCCCGGCGGTCGACAACAAGGTGATCCTGGTGCCGCATTCCTCGGGCGAAATCTTCGCGCTCCGCACGGCCAACGGCCGCATGTTGTGGTCGGAGTCGCTCGCGGTCTCCCGGCGCGTCGGCGCGGTGGCCCAGCTTGCCGACATCCGCGCGAACCCGGTGATCGACGGGGGCACGGCCTTCGTGATCGGGCACAGCGGGCGCATGACCGCAATCGCCATCCGCACCGGCGGGCGCATCTGGGTCGTCCAGATCGGCGGCATCCAGACGCCCTGGGTCGCCGGGCGCTGGGTCTTCGCGGTCACCACCGACGGCATCGTCGTCGCGGTTGCGCGCGACTCCGGCCGGGTGCGCTGGACCACGCAGCTGCAGAAATTCGAGGACGAGGAAGACAAGGAAGACCCGATTGTCTGGGCGGGCCCGGTGCTGGCCGGCGACCGGCTGATCGTCGCGGGCTCCCACGGGGTCGCGGTGTCGGTCTCGCCCTATTCGGGCGAAATCCTCGGCAAGATCGATCTGCCGGATGACGTGTTCGTGGCGCCGATCGTTGCCAACAACACGGTCTATTTCCTCACCGAGGACGGCCAGCTGGTCGGCTATCGCTGAGCGCCCGCCGCGGCGGACAGCTTCTGGAAACCATCCCATGTCGTTCACGGTTGCCATTCTGGGGCGTCCCAACGTCGGCAAATCAACGCTGTTCAACCGTCTGACGGGAAAGCGTTTTGCGATTGTCGACGACACGCCGGGCGTGACCCGGGACCGGCGCGAGGCCGATGGCGCGATCGCCGATATGCGCTTCCGGCTGATCGACACGGCGGGCCTCGAGGACGCTGAAGAAGGCTCACTTCAGGCGCGCATGCGGGCACAGACCGAGCGCGCGATGGCCGAAGCCGACGTCTCGCTGCTGGTGATCGATGCCCGTGCCGGTATTACGCCCGTCGACGAGCATTTTGCCGACTGGCTCCGCCGCAGCGGCCGTCCCGTGCTTCTGGTGGCCAACAAATGCGAGAGCCGCACCGGGATGTCGGGGGCCTACGACGCCTACCGCCTCGGCCTCGGCGATCCGATCCCGGTCTCGGCCGAACACGGCGAGGGCATGGGCGAGCTCTACGAAGCGCTGCTGCCCTACGAGAAAGCGACGCCGGACGATAGCGAGGCGCCTGACCCTAAAGAACCGGAAAACCCGGAGCCGGCCGTCGATCTCGATGACGATATCGAAGTCGAGGATGGCGATCTTCTGGAAGACGACGAGCCTGCGGGCCCGCTCCGGATCGCCATCGTCGGGCGTCCCAACGTCGGGAAATCGACACTCGCCAACGCGCTGCTTGGCGAGGACCGGCTGCTGACCGGGCCGGAAGCCGGCATCACCCGCGACGCCATCGCCGTCGACTGGACCTTCGCCGAGCGCGAGATCCGGCTGGTCGATACCGCGGGCCTGCGCAAGCGCGCCCGCGTTACCGACAAGCTCGAGAAGATGTCGACCGAGGATACCGCACGCGCGATCAGGCTGGCGCAGATCGTGATCGTCGTGATTGACGCCCGCGAAGGCTTTGAACGCCAAGACCTTCACGTCGCACGCGATGTGGTCGACGAGGGCCGGGCGCTGGTCATTGCCGCCAACAAATGGGACCTGATCGAGGGCCGCGACCGCGCCGAGGCGATGAAGGCGATCCAGGGCCGGCTGCAGATCTCGCTGCCGCAGGCGCGCGGGGTACCGGTGGTGTCGATCTCAGCACTCGAGGAATCAAACCTCGACCGGTTGATGCGGGCAGTGTTCGGCATCGAGACGATCTGGAACACGCGCGTCGGCACAGCAAGGCTCAACGGCTGGCTTGCCGAGATGGTCGACCGCCACCCACCGCCGCTGGCGCAGGGCAGGCGCATCAAATTGCGCTATATTACGCAGGTGAAAAGCCGCCCGCCGACCTTCGCGATCTGGGTCAGCCGGCCGAAGGACCTGCCGGCGGCCTATCAGAGCTATCTCGTCCATGGCCTTCGCAAGGCATTTGGCATGGAAGGCGTGCCGATCCGGCTCTCGATGCGGAAGGGCAAGAACCCCTATGCTGACGGCTGAACGATCCAGGATCGCCGGGCCCGCTGGAGGTAAGGAGACACCACTGTGAAAGAGATATTTCTGCAATACGGCCTGCCGCCAGTGGTGTTCGTCTGGCCGATCCTGATCGGCCTGCTGCTCTGGGCTTCGCAGTTCCTGCGCCGGTTCTTCATCGGCACCGGCATCATCGGACTGGTGCTCTCGACGATGAAGGTCATCGGGATGCTGCTGTTCAGTCCGTTCGCGGCAACCGTGCAGGGCTGGACGCCAGGGACATCAGCCAGCACGTCCGCGGCGGGGCCTGCCGCGATCGTGGTGGCCACCGGAGGCGCCTATCGTGACAGCCGCGGCGAGTGGTGGGGGTCGAGCGACACTACGCTCAGGGTTGCTAAAGGTGTCGAATTGCACCGCACGACGGCGCTCCCGCTCATCATCGCCGGCGGCACACCCTACAAGGACGGCAAGCCCGAAGCCGAGGTGGCGGCCAAACAGTTCAATCTCCTGATCGAGGAGAAAGGCGCGGTCCGCCTCGACACCAAGGCCGATGACAGCTACGAGACCGCCAAGCGCGTCGCCGCAATGCTGGGGAGCGACGCCGCCCGGGGCGTGGTGCTTGTCTCCGACGCCCTCCACCTGCCGCGGCTTTCGGCGGCATTCCGGGCGGCCGGCGTGAAGGTTGTCGGCGGCGCGGCCGTCCGCGGCCCGGGCAAGATGAAGCTCGGCGACCTGATCCCGTCGATGGACGGCATCCGGTTCAACCGCGCGGTGGCCCGCGAACTGGTCGCGACCGGGTATTATCTCTACCAAGGCCAGTTCCGCTGGAAGCATTTGTTTGGCAATAACTAGATTACAAATCAGATAGTTGATCGACGTTCAATTTAGACGGGCGTGGAATCGGGTAGGCGCTGCCCTTGTTTTTCCCGATTTGTTCTCTAAGTAACACACCTCCATCAATCCGAGACTGCGGCCGGGACGGGCCGCCCAGACCATGACCGACAAGACCGCAGCAACCGAAGCCGCATGGAACCTGATCGAGGGCGGGGCCGCTCCGATCAAGGCCTGGACCCGTGGCGTGCCCATCGAGCCCGAGGCCGAACAGCAGCTTCGCAACATCGCGAGCCTGCCGTTCATCCACAGCCACGTGGCGGCGATGCCCGACGTGCACCTCGGACGGGGTGCTACGGTCGGCAGCGTGATCGCCACCAAAGGCGCGATTGTGCCGGCGGCGGTGGGCGTCGATATCGGGTGCGGCATGTGTGCGGTTCGGACGTCGCTCACCTCGCATGATCTGCCCCAGTCGCTGGCACCCCTGCGGGAGGCCATCGAACGGGCCGTGCCGCTGGGCCCTGCTGTGAATCTGGACGTTG
>JAJFFI010000314.1 GCA_021776755.1 Alphaproteobacteria bacterium
CTTCATCGCCGTGCGGGCGGTCGCCGGAAGGTCCGCGATGCGGGACGCAACGGTCATCGCCTCGTCCATGAGGGTGCCGCCCGGCACGACCCGCCACGCAACGCCCATGTCCTGGAGGTCGTCCGCGCCGTATTTCTGCGAGAGATACATCATTTCGTTGGCCCTGGCCGGGCCCACAATGCGGGGCAACAGCGCGGTCACGCCGCCGCTCACGAAAATGCCGTAGCTGAGCTCCGGGAAAAAACCGCGCGCGTCTTCGGCCCAGATCGAAAGGTCGCAATTCATCGGCCAGGAGAACGCGCCGCCCACCGCCCAACCATGCACCGCCGCAATGACCGGGGTCTCGGTGAACATGATGTTGCGGGTCACGTCCTGCAGGTCCTTGCAAAACGCCGCGACCAGATCCTCGTCGTCGAGGTCCATGTCCTGCTGGTCGAGCAGATCGTCGCCGGCGCAGAACGCCCTTCCCGCCCCGGTCAGCACGATGGCGCCGATGGCTTCATCCCGGTCGGCCTCGATCAACGCGAGATTGAGCGCATTCAGAAGGTCCGGCGTGATCGCGTTCATGCGGTCGGGCCGGTTGAGCGTGATAACGCGCACGGCGCCGCCGCCCTGGGTTGTGCGGGTCTCGGTCAGAACGATATCGGTCATATGGCGGCACTCCGGAACGATGGGGCCGCATCATTCCGGGATGCGGCGCCCGGCGCAACTCCCTATTCGAGAGGACGTGGAAGGCGGTGCTATTCGGCGGCGTCGCGGAGGCTGTCGAGCAGTTCCTGGGTCGGCCATGCATCCGCAGGCAGGCCAAGGCGCTGCTGTTCGGCGCGAATCGCCTGCCGGCTCTTCAAGCCGATCTTCCCGTCGGCGCCGCCAGTGTCGTGGCCGCGGCGCGCGAGGACTTCCTGCAGCGTCTTCACATCGGCGACCTTGAGGCGCGGCGCCTTGCGGGGCCAGGCCTTGCCGAACTCGCCCCGGCCCGCGATCCGGTCGGCGAGCGTGCCGACGGCCAGCGCATAGTGGATCGAGTAATTGTACTCGAGGATCGCGTGGAAATTCGCCGTCACCAGCAGCGCGGGCCCGGTGTGGCCTGCCGGCAGCATCAGCCAGGCCTCGGTGTCGGGCGCGAGCGATATCGGTTTCCCGCCCGGCGCTGCAACGCCGAGCCTGGTCCAGGCTTCGACCGTCTTGGCCTGATCGAGCCGAGCGTGGGCGAAATCGAAATCCTTGGGCAGAACTACCTCAACGCCCCAGGGCAGTCCGGGCTTCCAGCCGCCGTCGGCCTTGAGGAGCTCGGCCGCGGTGGCCAGTGCATCCGGGGCCGCCCAGAGATTGACCGCACCATCGCCGTCGAAATCGGTGCCGTGCTTGAGAAAACTCGTGGGAATGACCTGGGTGAAGCCCATCGCGCCGGCCCAGGAGCCGCGGAGTTTTTTGGCCGGCAGCCGCTTGTCCTCGAGAATACGGAGGGCCGCGAGCACCTCGGCGCGCCCGAAGGCCGCGCGCTTCTCGCGCCCGGTTTCCTTGCCCATCCAGCCGATTGTCGCCAGCGTCCGGAGCACCGGGTCGCTTCCCGTCGCGCCGCCGAAATTGCTCTCGATGCCCCAGATCGCCATCAGGATGTCGGCATCCACGCCGGACTGCTTTTCGATTGCGGCGAGCAGCTTGGCGTGCGCGGCCTTTTTCGCCCTGCCCTGCTTGACGTTCGGACCGACCCGGCTGTCGAGGTAGCCCCAGGGCGGCTGGTTGTATTCCGGCTGGGTCGCATCGAGCCGCAGGACCTTCAGGTTCGGCGTCAGGCCACCCAGAGCGCCCGTGATCGTGGTCTCAGATATGCCGGTGGCTTTTGCCTCCGCCGCGACATCCGCGAGCCAGGCGTCGAACGAGGTCTGCTGCGCCGCGGTGACCTTGGGCGCGGCGGCGGCCGGGCCGAACATCGCGAAGACGAGGACAGCGACAAGAAAGGCACGGCGCATGGGAATGGCGGACATGGACGGAAAATCCCTGATGGAGGTGACGGCATCGCCGCGGGCCGATCCGGTGCTGGAACGCGTATCGGAAATGCCGCAGAGTATGGGACCTTCTCTCGGCCAGCACTCTGGCAAAAACATGACCGTCGGAGACACGCCATGACCGCGATCGAAACCAGCCTTGCCGGGCGCATGTCGAAACTCGGGACGGAAACCGCCTTCGAGGTGCTCGCCCGGGCCAACGCGCTGGCCGCCGAAGGCCGCGACATCATCAATCTCGGGATCGGCCAGCCCGACTTCAAGACACCGGATCATGGGGTCGAGGCGGCCGGGAAGGCGCTTCGCGACGGCGAGCACGGCTACACCCCGGCGCGCGGAATTCCGGCGCTCCGCGAGGCTGTGGCCGCCGACATCGAGCGCAACCGGGGCGTCCTGATCGATCCCGATACGGTGTTGATCGTGCCCGGCGGCAAGGTCACGATGTTCTTCGCGATCCTGATGTTCGGCGAGGCGGGTGCGGAAGTCATGTATCCCAATCCCGGCTTTCCGATATACGAGTCCGTGATCCGGTTCTCCGGCGCAACACCGGTGCCGATCCGGCTCCGGGAGGAAAACGGATTCGCCTTCGACGCCGACGAGGTGCTGGCGTCCGTCACCGGCAAGACCCGGCTGATCATCATCAACAGCCCGGCGAACCCGACCGGCGGCGTCGTGCCCCGCGCCGAGATCGAGAAGCTGGTCGCGGGTCTCGAGAAGTACCCGCGGGCAGCCGTCATGTCGGACGAGATTTACTCTCGAATGCTGTACGACGGGCGCGAACACGTCAGCTTGCTCGAGTTCGACAGCCTCCGCGACCGGATGATCCTGCTCGACGGCTGGTCGAAGACCTACGCGATGACTGGCTGGCGGCTTGGCTACTCTGTCTGGCCAGCCTCCCTGATCGACCAGGCGGAACGGCTCGCGATCAACTGTCATTCCTGCGTCAACGCGCCGACGCAGTTCGCCGGTATCGCGGCGCTCGAAGGGCCGCAGGACGCGGCGGACGCAATGGTCGAGGCGTTCGACGCGCGCCGGCGCGTCATCGTGACCGCGCTCAACCAGATTCCGGGCTTCCGCTGTGTCGAGCCGGGGGGCGCGTTCTACGCGTTCCCGAACATCGAAGGCACCGGCCATGACGCCCGCGCCTTGCAAGACAAATTGCTGAACGAGGCGGGCGTGGCGCTGATCGCCGGCACCAGCTTCGGCGCGATGGGGGAAGGGTTCCTGCGGTTCTCCTATGCCAATTCGACCGAGAACATCGAAGCCGCGATCGCGCGCATCAAGGACTGTCTCCGCGATGGCTGAGGACGCGGCTCTCGTTGGTCAATAAATAGGCATCTGCCTGATTTCATGGCAAAGGGTGTAGAGACCGGCCAAACCCCCGGCGCTCAACGCGTTGTTTCAGAACCATAATCTATCCGACCTCCGGTTGGCATGGCATGTGCTTCCCGTTGGGTGAGCAAGCCCGGCGCATTGGATCCGGGCTCGCGCCGGCTTGTCTGCGCAATGGCCGGCCCGCAGTCACATCCGAAGGGTACAACGCGCACCCCGCCGCCAGAAGGAGGTCCGACGCAGATGAAGAAGATCGAAGCCATCATCAAGCCTTTCAAGCTGGATGAAGTGAAAGAGGCGCTCCATGAGGTTGGCCTCAAGGGCATCACCGTCCTCGAGGC
>JAJFFI010000315.1 GCA_021776755.1 Alphaproteobacteria bacterium
GGGCCGCGGTCTCGCGGTCCTTCACGCTGTCGGGCATCTCGACCATTTTCGACTGCTTGCCGGGCTCGTACTTCCAGGCCCGCTCACTCGCCAGATCGACGAAGCCGGTCACTGTTTCGCCCTCGCGGATCGGGATTTCACGCAACACCAGCGGTCGGTCCGAGACACCCTGCAGGGCCTCGATCACCTCCTGCACACTGCTGTTGGCGGTGTCCATCTTGTTGATGAACAGCATGTGGGGAATGTCGTGATGCTCGAGTAGCTTGAGGATCGGGGCGACGGCGAGCGCCTTGTCGGGCTCGGGCTCGGCGACCACGACCACCGTGTCGGCGACGAGCACCGCGTTCTGCGCATCCTGCGAGAGTTCCACCGAGCCCGGACAATCGATCAGCACCCAGGGTTGGTCGAGATAGCTGCAGGACACGAGGTTCATCTCGGTGCCCATGCCGCGCGCCTTGGCTTCGGCCGCCGTATCGCCGACCATGTTGCCGTCCTTGGCATTGCCCTTCTTCGGGATGTCGCCTGCCAGCGAGAGCATGCTCTCCACCAGGCTGGTCTTGCCGCTGAGGTACGATCCCACGATGGCCGCGCAGCGCGGCCCACTTTCTCCCTGTTCGCTCACCTTGCCGTCTCCGTCGTTGGTCCTCCCGAATGTCCCGCGTTTGAATGCCTCTTTGACCGGGCCGCGGGTAAAACCTGACGCTTGCCGCGCGCCGACGTGCGTCGCGCACCACGCAGTCTGCATGGTTCCAAGCCACCGGCGGGGAATCAAGGAAAAATCAGCGGTATAGGATGGCGTTGCCCCGGAAGGCGCGCGACGTCAGAGCTTGGTGCGGGTGCGCAGCGTGCTGAACAGCCGGTCCGGGTCCATGCCGACATCCTCGAAGGTGTCTGCGATCGGTTCCATCAGGTCCACGAACATGCCCCGCACGGTCTTGCCGGCACCCTCCATCTGGGTGTCGGAGACGCCGAGCTCGGTGAGGTGTTTGCGGCACATCCGGACGTGCCGGCTCTCGTCGGACCGGATGCGGTTGACGATCCGCATGAAGGGCTCCGAACGGGTCATGTCGGAGCGTTTGACCAGTGCCCCCAGCGTCAGCGAGACGCAGGTGTCGAGGGCGGAGATATGTGCAAGCCGGTCTTCCGGGGAGGTCGAGGCAAAGCCCAGCTTCATGAAAAAGCCTCCGGCGCGCTCGTGGATGTCGCCGATGTCACCGGGCACCGGCAGCCAGTCGGCGAGCCGGCGCAGCATAATCTCGTGCCGCTCTTCCTCGAGCGAGAGCTGCGCCATCGAGGCCGCGATGACGTCCTGTGCCTTCTTCGACATCCGCTTGCTCTCGTGCCCGAAGATCACGACCGCCGACTCTTCGCCGCAGAGCAGGCTCGGCAGGAAGCGGGACAGCGCGTGCAGCTGCTTGTCGCTCAGGTGCAGGTCGTCCTTCGCGGGGTCGATGCCAAGCAGGTACTCCATTTCCGGGTCCTGCTGATCCGCATTGGCCGGGGAGTAGTAGCGCTTGTAGCCGTCGTCATCGATCCGTGACGTGTCGGCATCGACGATCGGCGTCGCGTAACACGCGGCCTGGCGTTCAGCGACAGCAGTCTGGTTGATGTTCTGCGGCATGGTGGCGATTTGGCTCGGGAGTTCGGCGCCGGAGTATAGGGACTGCCGGCGCGCCCGGCTATCCCTTCAACGCGGCCCCTTCAAATCGGCACACGCCCGCTGGATCCGCTCGCAGGCATCCTCAAGCAGGCCCTTCGAGGTGGCGTAGGAGACCCGGAAATGCGGCGACAACCCGAACGCCGCACCCTGGACCGCCGCGACGCCCTCGGACTCGAGCAGATAGGTCACGAACTCGCTGTCGGTTTCGAGCGTCTTGCCGTCCGGCGTGGTCTTGCCGATGACGCCGGCGCACGACGGATAGACATAGAACGCGCCTTCCGGGTTCGAGCAGGTCAGACCCTCGGCGTCGTTCAGCATTTTAACGACAAGATCGCGCCTGTCCCTGAACTGGGCGACCCAGTCGGTGAGGAAATCCATCGGGCCGTTGAGCGCGGCCGCCGCGGCGGCCTGGCTGATCGAGCAGGTGTGGGTCGTGCTCTGCGACTGGACCTTGTTCATCGCCTTGATGAGCTCGACCGGACCCGCGGCATAGCCGACCCGCCAGCCGGTCATCGAGTACGCCTTCGACACGCCGTTCAGCGTCAGCGTGCGGTCGTAGAGCGCGGGCTCGACCTGGGCCGGCGTGGTGAACTCGAAGCCGTCGTAGACGATCAGTTCATACATGTCGTCGGGCATGATCCAGACGTGCGGGTGATCCAGCAGCACGTCGGTCAGGGCCTTCAGCTCGGCGCGCGAGTAGGCGGCGCCCGTCGGGTTCGACGGCGAATTCATAATCAGCCATTTGGTCTTCGGCGTGATCGCAGCGGCGAGTTGCTCGGGCTGCAGCTTGAATCCGGCGTCCGCCGGGCAATCGACGAAGACCGGCGTGCCTTCTGCGAGCAGCGTGATATCGGGATAGGACACCCAGTAGGGCGCCGGAATGATCACCTCGTCGCCCGGATCGAGCGACGCCATCAGCGCGTTGTAGATATTCTGTTTGCCGCCGCAGCCGACCGAGATCTGCTCGGGCGTGTAGTCGAGCTCGTTGTCGCGCTTCAGTTTGGCGCAGATCGCCTCGCGCAGTTCGATGGTGCCGGCGGGGGCGGTGTATTTCGTCTTGCCGTCGTGCATCGCCTTGATCGCCGCCTCGATCACATGCGGCGGTGTGGCGAAGTCGGGCTCGCCCGCGCCGAGGCCGATGACGTCCTTGCCGGCGGCCTTCAGTTCGTTCGCCATGGTGGTGACCGCAACCGTCGGGGACGGCTTGATGCGGTCGAGGCGGGAGGCGATGAACGACATGGGTGGGCTCCGAATCTCCGGTCGCAGGACGGCACGTCTTGGTGGTGCCGGGGCCGGGCCGGAAGGTGCCCCGGCGACCGCGCGCGGACCCTACGCCCGGCGCTTTCCCGGTGCAACACCATCCAATTGCCGGCGCGCGGAAATTTGAATTTTTTTGCGGGCGGTCAGGCGCTATACCTGTCGCCGGTCCCGGTTGGCCTCCAGCCGAGCTGTCTCATGTGCCCGCGAACGGGCCGTCACACGTTGCCATGATCCGCCAGATGTCATCCTTCCAATTTCGCGCGCTGTTACCGTTTTTCTGTGTCCTGCTCGGCCTGACGACCGCGGCCTGTGTTGAGCGTTTCGAGGGCGTGAGCGAAGGGGAGGCGTGCTACGCGGAGCTTCGGCGGCATCTCGAGAGCAAGAACCTCTCGGCGGCGACCCGGGGCGATTTCCAGCTCGCGATGCAGCTCTGTTCGGTGCGGCAGATGGCCGATGCCAAGCTGTTGCTCGAGAAACAGAACAGCCATCGGCGGGCGAGCAATGAAACTTTCGAACGGGAATGCGTGCCGACCTGGGGCTGCCGGTGCCACAACCACCGCTATGAGGAGTTGTTCGCGCGGCGGAACGTGAAGAGCCACCGCATGCCGGTTTGTTCGCTGACCCCGAAATTCCCCGTCTTTGACGGCCGCGGCGCCGTGCAGTTCTCGCGCCGTGGGCCTTGAAGCGCCGCTGTCTCCCGGGCTTCGCTTATATCAAGTGTAATGGTCAAGACACGCCCGGCTTGCTAAAGACCGGTGCATGACTGAAGGCGCGCCGGCTGGCACCAAATCTTCCGACCCCGAGACAAACGGCGATAGCGTGCCGCTGCGGGAGAAGTTTTCGCTGACTGAGAAGCTGCTTGCCTGGCTGGTTGTGCTGGCCGGATTCTACACGATGTATTTCGCCCAGGATATTTTCATTCCGATAGCGATTTCGTTGTTTGCCGGCATCGTGCTTCAGCCGTTGGTTCGTCTGCTCAGCCGCGTCCGCATTCCCGACAGCGCCGGCGCGGGGATCGTGATGGTGGGTGTCGTGGCTGCGATCGTCGGTCTTGGCGTTCTTG
>JAJFFI010000316.1 GCA_021776755.1 Alphaproteobacteria bacterium
TTGAGCAGCGCCGCGCGCTCGGTGAGCCGCGCCTCGTCCTCGCTGTGAAACGCGGCGCGGCGGCCGATGCTGGCCAGCACGGCGGCGACCTGTTCGTCTTCGGACACCAGCAGCGAGCCCGTCGAGCTTCCCATGAAGACCTTGACCCCGCAGCAGCCGGCGAGCCGCTCGAGCTTTCCGAGCCGGCCGGAATTCTCCGGCGAGGCGCCCATGAAGAAGGCGATTTCGCAGCGCGTCCGCCCCTCGGCGCGGCGGAGCTTGTCGAGCAGGTCCGCCTCCCCCGTCGTGGCCGGATTGGTGTTGGGCATCTCGAACACGCCGGTGATGCCGCCCAGCACCGCCGCCTTGGTGCCGCTGGCCAGATCCTCTTTCCGGGTCCCGCCGGGCTCGCGGAAATGCACCTGGGTGTCGATCGCGCCCGGCAGGACGTGCAGGCCCGTGGCATCGAAACTGCGCGCGCCGGCGTCCGGAGCGATGTCGCCGAGTGCGGCGATCTTTCCCTCGCGCACGCCGACCGAGATGCCGGAGCGCCCGCCCGGCGTCATCACCGTGCCGCCGTGGACCACGAAATCGAAGGTCTCCGCCATGGGTCAGTCCCTCTCTGCCAGTGCCGCGAACGCATCCGGTGCCGGCGCCCGGCCCAGGATATGATGCCGATGCCAGAGAGCATAGAACAGCAGTATCCAGGCCGCGAACCCTTCCCGCTTGCCGGCGCTCGCGAACAGGGCCTCGACGCGGCCGGGCCTGCACACTTCGGCGACCCCGGGCTGGGCCGCCACCAGCGGACCGAGGTCAGCACCCCGGGCGGCGATCCATTCGCCTACCGGCACCGTGAAGCCGCGTTTCCGCGCGAACGGTTCGGAAGCCGGCAGCGCCGTGTCGAGCCATTTCCGCAGCACCCACTTGCCGAGCCGGCTCCGCACCTTCAGCCGGTCGGGCAGGCGGAACGCCATGCGCGCGACGACCGGGTCGAGGAACGGCACCCGCCCCTCGACACCGTGCGCCATCAGGCAGCGGTCGAGCTTGGTCAGGAGATCGTTCGGCAGCCAGTCCGCACAGTCGGTCGCCTGGGCCACCTGGAGGCGCGTGCGCCCGCCATTCGCCTGGGGCTCGGCGGCGCGGAGTTCTGCCGAATGGATGCCGTCGCGCCAGCCGGGGGTTGCCTCGCGCAGAAGTCCGAAGCCGTCGAGCACACCGCGCGCCCGCATCACCCTGCCGCCGCGCCACCAGGGCCGCATCACGCTCCGGTAACGCCCGTAGCCCGCGAAGAGTTCATCGCCGCCCTCGCCCGACAGGATCACCTTCAGATCCTTCCCGGCCTCGGCGGCAAGCTTGTAGGTCGGGAGCGTCGCGTAATCCGCCACCGGATCGTCGAGCACGCCCGCGACCTGCGGCAGCAGCGACCAGAAATCCTCCTCGGTGAAATCGACCTCGACGTGCTCCGCGCCCACCGACTCGGCCATCGCCCGGGCGTGCGCCCGCTCGTCATGCACCGAGGTCTCGGGAAAGCCGATGGTGTAGGCGCGCACCGGCCGGTCGTTGAGCCGCGCCATCAGCGCCAGCACAGCCGAGCTGTCGATGCCGCCCGAAAGAAACATGCCGTAGGGCACGTCCGATCGCTGGTGCAGCATCACGCTCTCTTCGAGCACGTCGTCGAGCGCCATGACGGCGCGGTCGTTGTCGCCACCGTCAACGCCGCCTGCGGGAAGCGCCTCCATGTGGCGCCGCTCGACCACCCGCCCTGCCGACACGACGAGCGTTTCGCCCGGCAGCACCCGGCGCACGCCCGGATGGATCGTCTCGGCGCCGGTGGTGAACTGGAGCTGGAGCAATTCATCGCGAGAGGCCGCGCGCACGCCCTCGCCGCCGATGGCCGCGCGCACGGCGCCCGCTTCGGAAGCGAAGTAAAACCCGTCGCCGGTCTCGGCATAGTAAAGCGGCTTGATTCCGAACGGGTCGCGGGCCAGCACAAGGTGGCCCTTTTCCGGATCGTGGATCGCCAGCGCATACATGCCGCGGAGGCGATGCACAAAATCGAGCCCCATCCGGCCATAGAGATGCAGGGGCGGCTCACAATCCGACGCGGTCCTGAACTTGATGCCGCGGAGCTCGTCGCGCAGTTCGATGTAGTTATAGAACTCGCCGTTGGCGACGAGCGCCCGGCCAGCATCATCGAGGATCGGCTGGTCGCCGGTCTGAAGGTCGATGATCGCCAGCCGCATCTGGGTCATCGCAACGCCGGCATGGACATAGTCGCCCCGCCCGTCGGGCCCGCGATGGGCGATGGCCTCGGCCATGCGGTCGATCACTGCAGGCGCAGGGGCGGTCCCATCGGTCCGCATGATGCCGACGATGCCGCACATCAGCCCGCCACCTGCTCGAAGAAATCGAAATACCGGCGCACCACGGCCCGCTCGGTGAAGTCGGCCTCGAATGCGTCCCGGCCCGCCGACACGAGTGCTTCGCCGAGCGCCTTGTCACCGATCACCCGGTTCAGGGCCGTGGCCATCGCATCCGCATCATCGACCGGCGCCAGCAACCCGGTCTCGCCGTCGCGGATCAGCTGGGTCGGCCCCTGACTGGCCGCGGCCACCACCGGCCGGCGCGCCGACCAGCCCTCGATCACGACGTTGCCCAGCGGCTCGTGGCGCGAAGGGACGACCAGCACATCGGCCGCGGCCAGCAACGGCCCGACATCGGTCCGCCAGCCGAGGAACACGACCCGGTCGGCGACGCCGCACTGGCGCGCGGTTTCCTCGAGCACGTCGCGCAACGGCCCTTCGCCTGCAAGCCACAGCCAGGCGTCTGGCACGTCCTGCAGCGCCTCGATCAGCACATCGAAGGCCTTGTTCTTGTGGAGCCGCCCCATCGCGACCAGCAGCGGCGCGCCTTCGGGCGTGCCATGTGCCGCCCGCGGCTCCGGTTCGGCGTCCAGATCATCCACGAAATTCGGCAGATAGTGTGCGCGTTCGGCGGGCCAGCCCTCGCGCACGAGGTAGTCGATAATATCTTTCGTATTGCCAACGAGATGATCGCAGTTGCGGTAGTATTTGAGATCGTAGTACCCGCCGAGTCGCGCGACGTGCACGAAATCACCCTTCGGGCACATGCGGGACGCGCGGTTCATCCAGGTCAGCACGAGATCGGGCTTGAAGGTGCGGATGAGGACTTTGAGGTTCGCTGTGGTGAGGAGATCGAGCCTCCCGCCGAAGGGCAGTTCCATCGGCGGCACGCCAGCGTCCCGAAGGCGCGCCGCCCGCTCGGCATCATCCCGGATCACGACGGCCTGATCGAGCCCCGCGCGCTCGAAGGCGCCTGCAAGCCGCTCGAAGAACGCCTCGGCACCGCCCTTGGCTGCCCCGGCCATGGCCTGCAGCACGCGAACCTTCGGCGGCGTCATCATGTGCCGTCGTCTTCCGGTTCATCGAGCCGGGCCTTCAGATACGAGAGAATCGGATAGAGGCCCGCGAAAATACCCAGCATCAGGCCGTAGGGCCCTTCCTTGTATCCCTTGCGCGCAACATAGCTCTTCCAGAATCGCGAGAATATCCGCCGCACATTTTCCCGGTAGCTGCCGATATCGCCCGCTGCCCGAAGATCCGCCGCGCGCGCCGATGTGTAGCGGTCGAGCCGCTGGATGGCGTCCGAAATATCGCGATCGACATAGTGGGTGATCGCGTTCTCGAGAAACCGCTTGGGGCCTTCGAGCTGCACTTTCGGATGGATTCGCTGCGGCCCCCAGGTCTTGGCGCCCGGGGTGAACAGGCGCGGTGCGGCGCTGACCCCGATATAGGCGCCCCATCCGTAGCGCACCAGCCGCTTGCCGATATAGTTGTCGAACGGAACGACGAAATAGCCCGGCGCCGCTGTAGCGATGGTCTCGCGGATTTCTGCGGCCAGCGCTTCCGGGACCCGTTCGTCGGCATCGACCTCGAAGATCCAGTCGCCGGTGCACGCATCGATCCCGGCATGCCGGCGCGGACCCTCGATGTCCCACGACCCCTCGACGATCCGGTCAGCCACTGCCGTCGCGATGGCCTTCGAACCGTCGGTGCACTTGTCGAGCACCACCACAACCTCGTCGGCAAAGCGCACGCTCGCAAGGCAGTCGGGAAGCTCGGCTTCCTCGTTGTGCGCCACAACCAGCGCCGACAGTTTCGGGCCGTTCGAGGAAGACGTCATGCGGCTTTCCCCTTGCGCTTTTTGACCAGATCCGTCGCGGCCTTGATAACCGCGGCAACCGTGATCGAGCCAAGCTGGCTGTGCCGCCCGGCCGGGTCGTAACCGGGAGCAGCCTCGATTTCGGGCACGGTCTCGGGCGTGCGAACGATCCGTACGTGATCTGCCCAGGGCCCGTGAACGTCGTCCCGGGTCGGACCATAGAGCGCGATTGTCCGGCAGCCCGCCGCGGCCGCGATGTGCATGAGAGGGTCATCGTTGCCGACGAACAGCGCCGCGCGCCTGGCGAGCTCGGCCAGCACAAGCAGATGGAGGTCGCCAAAAAGATCGATCCGCTGGCGCTTCGGTACGATTTCGAGCAGCGACCGGAAACGCCGACGCGCGTCCGCGGGCCCCACGAACACCACGCGCGCGTTTGCCAGGACGCCTCCCTTGGCGGTGACCGACTCAATCAACGCGATAAAGGATTCCTGCGGCCATTCGAGTACCGGCCTGCGGGCCGCAGGTGCGAGCACCAGACAGGGCCCCGTGCCCGGCAGGAGTCGCGTAGCTTCCTCGCCGTGGTCCTCGGCCGTCCAGATCACGGGCTCCGGGAGATGCTCCATGCCGAGCCCCTGGGCAAACTGCATCAGCCGGTGGAGGTGGGGATTGGCCTTGCGCATCACCCGCAGGCGGCGCGTCAGCATCAGACCCGCGGCTCCGGTGCGCCGGAGATCGAAAATCGCCGACCAGGGCACGAAAAAACATCTCAGCCAAAGCGCCAGCGCCGACAGCGGTCCCGCGTTGCCCATCACGATGATCCGTTCGAGCCCCGGCACGGCCTCAAACAGCGGCACCGCCTCGCGCCCGCAGGCGATCGTCACCCGCGCGCCGGGCACGGTGCGAAGCGCCCGGTCGAGGACACCGGTCGAGAGGACCGCGTCGCTCAGGTCGGAAAATGTGATGAAAAGGAGGTTCACGTGCAGCGGTTTCCCAGGCGGCGGTACCGGTGCGCGCCCGCCAAGCGGGGTTATAGCAGCCCTGCGGTGCAAGCCAAGCGCGAGCGCATCCGCGTAGCCCCTTGCTCATGCCTTGTCGGCGCGCCATTTTCGGAGACCGCATCCCAACGCCCAGGTCCGACCATGTCAGAACCCGCCGCCATCCTGCTCGAAAACCGGGGCATTCTCGCCGTCAGCGGGCCGGACGCCCGCAGCTTCCTGCAGGGCCTGATCTCGAACGACGTCAACCGGGTGACATCGGAGCGCGCGATCTACGCCGCGTTCCTCACGGCACAGGGCCGGTTCCTGCATGATTTCTTCATCGCCGCGCACGAAGGCGAGCTTCTGATCGATTGCGAAGCCGACCGGCGCGACGACCTCTTGAAGCGGCTTCGCATGTTCAAGCTGCGGGCGAAGGCCGAGATCGAGGACCGCACCGGAGCGATGATGGTCGCGGCACTGACGGGCACCGGGGCGCTCGACGCGGCAGGGCTTGCCGCTGAGCCCGGGGCGGCCCGGCCCTGGCTCGACGGCACGGTGTTCGCCGATCCGCGCGATCCTGCCATCGGCGCACGCACCATCCTGCCGGCCGCCGACGCGCAAGCGCGGCTCGCTGCCGAGGGGTTCGCCGCTGCCGGACCGGAGACCTACGAAGAGGCCCGGCTGGCACTCGGCCTGCCCGACGGCAGCCGCGATATGCCGCCCGGGGAAGCTCTGCTGATGGAAAGCAATTTCGACCGCCTGAACGGCCTCGACTGGGACAAGGGGTGCTATGTCGGCCAGGAGATCACCGCCCGGATGCGCTATCGGGGTCTCGTAAAGAAACGCCTCTATCCCGTTACGATTTCGGGAGGCTCGCTGGCCCCCGGCACCCCGGTCACGGCCGCAGGCAAGAAAGTCGGCACGGTCCGGAGCAGTGCTGACGGGCGCGCACTGGCGCTCCTCAAGGTCGAGGCGGTCGAGGCCGGGGGCGCGCTCCTCGCGGGCGAAGCGACCCTGGTCCCCGATGCCTGAGCGCCCCCGCCCGCCTTACCTCGACAGCAACCGGCTCTTCGAAGCGGACGGCACCATGCGCCCGGCGGCCTGGGACGATATCGAACACGTCACCCTGGCAAAGGCGTTTCTGAACGATCCCGGCAATTTTCTGCACCGGCTCTGACCGGCCCTGCGCCGCTCATGCGCCGCGACTGCCGGCCTGTTCACTCCGGCACTTTCATGTAAAAGTACGGTCGCTCAAAGGGGTATGCAGAGCAGCATGGGATCGCATGACAGCCATCACCTACGAAACATTCGCGAATGGCATCGGATTCGTTGGCGTCGTCATCTACATCTGCGCCTATACGATGCTGCAGATGGGCGTCGTACGGGGCGCATCATATACTTACGCCTGCATCAACCTCGCAGCGGCCGCCTGCGTGCTGCTGAGCCTGACACAGGAATTCAACATGTCGTCGGCGGCGATCCAGATCTGCTGGATCGTCATCAGCCTCTTCGGCATCACGCGATTGTTCGTGCTGTCGCGCACCGTACGCTTCAGCGAGGAAGAGGAACGGTTTCGGGCAACCAAGATGCCCGGCGTGCCGCGCCATCATTTCCGGAAACTGCTCAATCGCGGGTTCTGGGTCGACGGCGAGGCGGGCACGGTGCTGACCCGCGAGGGCGAGGCGGCCGATACCCTGTTCTACCTGTCAGAGGGCGAGGCCGAGGTGCGGATCGGCAGCGATGTCGTCGGTACCTGCCGCGACGGTATCTATATCGGCGAAATGTCGATCCTGAGCGGCGAGCCCGCGACCGGGACTGTCACGCTTGCAACGCCGTCGCGCTATTTCTGCATTTCAGCCGATGCGCTCCAGAGCCTTGGCAAGACCAACCGCGAGCTTCGTTTTGCGATCGAGAACAGTTTTGCGGGCGACATGCGCGAGAAACTCATCCACTCGAATACCCGCACGCTGGAATCCCGCGCGCAAGCCTGACGGCTATTCGGCAATCCGCGCTGCGATCTTTTCGCCCAGCGCCTTTGCTTCATCCATGTCGCCGGGCTTATGGCCCCAGTTCATCAGCAGGTTGTCGTCGTTCCGCCGCGGCAGGATGTGCATGTGGACGTGAAACACCGACTGGCCCGCGCCCTCGCCATTGGCCTGCACCAGGTTGATGCCGTCCGGCGACACCACATCGCGGACGGCTGGTGCCACCTTCGTGCAGGTCCGCGCCACCGCCGCAAAATCCTCGGCATCGATCGAATAGGCGTCCGCCGCATGATTCTTCGGGATCACGAGGCAATGCCCCGGATTGCCCGGGTTGATATCCATGAAGGCGAGCGTCGCGTCGTCTTCGTAGATCTTGAAGCACGGGATTTCACCCGCGACGACCTTGCAGAAAATGCAGTCCGATTTGGGGGCAGGATCGGTGCTCATCTCAGCGGTTCTCCTTGTGATCGTCAGCGGACATGACCGCCGCTTGTGCGGCGGCAAGCCGCGCGATCGGCACGCGGTAGGGCGAACATGAGACATAGTCGAGCCCGACCTGCTCGCAGAAATGCACCGAAGCCGGATCGCCACCATGTTCGCCGCAGATGCCGAGCTTGATGCCGGGGCGCGCGGCGCGTCCACGGTCGGCCGCGATCTGAACCAGTTCGCCCACGCCATCGACGTCGATCGAGACGAATGGATCGCGCTCGACGATGCCCTGCGTCTGATAGGCGTCGAGGAAACTGCCGGCGTCGTCCCGCGACAGGCCCCAGGTGGTCTGGGTGAGATCATTAGTGCCGAAACTGAAGAACTCCGCGCTGGCGGCAATCTCGCCCGCGCGGAGGGCGGCGCGCGGCAGCTCGATCATGGTGCCAACCAGATAGGCGATCTCGACGCCGGTTTCCCCGGCCACCGATGCTGCGGCCTTGTCGATGACGGCCTTGAGGATCTCGATCTCGCGCGCGGTCGCGGCCAGCGGGATCATCACTTCGGGCTCGACCGTGTCGCCGGATTTCTTCTGGACCTCGGCCGCTGCTTCGAAGATTGCGCGCGCCTGCATCTCGGTGATCTCGGGATAAGTGATCGCGAGCCGGCACCCCCGGTGCCCCAGCATCGGGTTGGCCTCGTGGAGCCGGAGCGCGCTTGCCCGCACATCGGCCGGATCCTTGCCCATCGCCTTTGCCAGGTCCTCGATCTCGGCGTCGCCGTGCGGCAGGAACTCGTGGAGCGGCGGATCGAGCAGCCGGATCGTCACCGGCAGCCCCGCCATGATCTCGAACAGTTCGGCAAAATCCTTGCGCTGCATCGGCAGGATTTTGTCGAGGGCCGCGCGGCGCCCGGCTTCGTCCTCGGCGAGGATCATTTCACGCATCGCGACGATGCGGTCGCCCTCGAAAAACATGTGTTCGGTGCGGCAGAGCCCGATACCCTCGGCGCCGAACTCGCGCGCCGTCCGGGCATCGTGCGGGGTCTCCGCATTGGTGCGCACCCGCAGCCGCCGCAGCTTGTCGGCCCAGCCCATGATCTTCGTAAAGTCGCCCGAGAGTTCCGGCTGGATCGTCGGCACGGTCCCCAGCATCACCTCGCCGGTGCCGCCATCGATGGTGACGGTCTCCCCCGCCTTCACCGTGGTGGGGCCACACATCATGTAGCCCTCTTGGTAATCGATCCGCACGGTGCCGGCGCCGGCGACACACGGCCGGCCCATGCCGCGTGCAACCACTGCCGCGTGGCTCGTCATGCCCCCGCGCGACGTCAGGATGCCTTTGGCCGCGTGCATGACGTGAATGTCTTCGGGGCTGGTTTCGATGCGGACCAGGAACACGTCCTGCCCCGCCTTGGCCTTTTCCTCTGCCGCGTCGGCACTGAACACGACGATGCCCGAGGCCGCACCCGGGGACGCCGGCAGCCCGCGCCCGAAAATCTCGCGCGCCGCGTCCGGGTCCAGCGTCGGATGCAGCAACTGGTCGAGTGCTGCCGGGTCGATGCGGGTCACCGCCTCGGCCTCGGTGATCAGCCCTTCGGCGCACATCTCCACGGCGATTTTTAACGCCGCCTGGGTGGTGCGCTTGCCGGCGCGGGTCTGCAGCATCCAGAGCTTGCCGGTCTGCACCGTGAACTCGATGTCCTGCATGTCGCGGTAATGCGCCTCGAGCCGGCCGCGGATTTCGTCGAGTTGGCCGAACACATCCGGCATCACCTCTTCCATTGCCGGGTCGTCGGAACCCTGCGCATCCTTGCCGGCAACGGTCAGGTTCTGCGGCGTGCGGATGCCGGCGACCACGTCCTCCCCCTGGGCGTTGACCAGATACTCGCCATAGAACAGCTTTTCGCCGGTCGACGGGTTGCGCGTGAAGGCAACGCCGGTCGCGCAGTCCTCGCCCATGTTGCCGAACACCATCGCCTGCACGTTGACCGCCGTGCCCCACTCGGCCGGGATGTCGTGGAGCCGCCGGTAGGTGATCGCGCGCTGGTTCATCCAACTCCCGAACACCGCGCCGATGGCGCCCCAGAGCTGCTCGTGGACGTCCTGCGGGAAAGGCTTGCCCAGTTCCTCCTCGACCATCTCTTTGTAGCGTCCGACCAGCGTCTTCCAGTCCTCCGCCTTGAGCTCGGTATCAAGTTCGACGCCCTGCTCGTCCTTGATGAGTTCGAGCAGGTCCTCGAAATTGTGGTGCGCAACACCCAGCACCACATCGCCGTACATCTGCATGAAGCGCCGGTAGCTGTCCCAGGCAAAGCGCTCGTCGCCCGATAGCACCGCCAGCCCCTCGACCGTCGCGTCGTTCAGCCCGAGGTTCAGCACCGTGTCCATCATGCCGGGCATCGAGGCCCGCGCGCCGGAGCGCACCGAGACCAGCAGCGGATTTTCCGGATCGCCGAACGCCGCACCGACGATTTTCTCGACGTCCGCGAGTGCGGCCGCAACCTCGTCCTTCAGCTCCGGCGGATAGGTCTGTTCGTTATCGTAATAATACGTGCAGACTTCGGTCGTGATCGTCAGCCCCGGCGGCACCGGCAGCCCGAGATTGCTCATCTCGGCCAGGTTCGCCCCCTTGCCGCCGAGCAGGTCCTTCATGCCGGCCGCGCCCTCGGCGGCACCGTCCCCGAATGTGTAAACCCATTTGGTCATTGTCGGTCGTAGTCCCCTGTCACCGCCAGCAAATCACCCCCACCCCGGCCCTCCCCCATCAAGGGGGAGGGAGTGACGGTTTCAATAATCTGATTTCAGTCCCCTCCCCCTTGATGGGGGAGGGTTGGGGAGGGGGTGACCCCTGGAAACACCCCTATCCCTCGATCTTCGAAAAGTCCGCCACCTCGTCCATCGTCGCCCGGATCTGCGCAAGCAGCTTCAGCCGGTTCGCGCGCAAGGCCGCGTCGTCGGCATTCACCGTCACCTTGTCGAAAAACGCATCCACGGGCGCGCGGAGGTCCGAGAGCGCTGCCATCGCCGCGGCAAAATCCTCTTTCTCCAGCGCCGCGCCGCTCGCGGTCCGCGCTTTGCCCAACGCCTCGAACAGCCGTTTCTCCTCGGCCTCAGCCAGCGCCTTGGCGTCCGGCTTGGGCGCATAGACCGCGCCTTCCTTCTTTTCCTCGATCCGCAGGATGTTCGCGGCCCGCTTGTAGGCCGTCAGCAGGTTGCCGCCGTCCTCGGTTTCGAGGAACGCCGTCAACGCCTCGACGCGCGCCATCAGCCGCACAAGATCATCCTCGTCGCCGCGTTCAAACACGGCGGTCACCAGGTCGTGCCGTGTGCCCGCGTCTTTCAAATGCACCTTCAGCCGATCGGCGAAAAAGGAAAGCAGATCGGCAGCGTCAAACCCGCCGGCCGTCTTGCCGTAACTCGCAGCCGACGCCGTGAACACATTGACCAGCGGCAGCCGCAGCCCGTTCTCCAGCACCAACCGGATCACGCCAAGCGCCGCGCGCCGCAGCGCATAGGGGTCCTTCGAACCCGTCGGCTTTTCGTCAATCGCCCAGAAGCCCACCAGCGTGTCGATCTTGTCAGCGAGCGCCACCGCAACCGACACCGGCTGCGTCGGGCAGGCATCATTTGGCCCGAGCGGCGAATAGTGCTCGGCGATGGCGTCGGCCACGGCCTCGTCCTCGCCGTCCTTGAGCGCGTAGTAGCGGCCCATCAGGCCCTGCAATTCGGGAAACTCGCCGACCATCTCGGTGGTCAGGTCCGCCTTGGCGAGGCGTGCGGCAGAGCGCACCTTGTCCGCATCCGCGCCGTCGATGTGTTTGGCGATCTCGACGGCCAGCGCCTGCACCCGGTCCATCTTCTCGTCCACCGTGCCGAGTCTGGCGTGGAAGATGATCTCCTTGAGCGCCGGCGTTCGCGCGGAAAGCCCCTGTTTCAGGTCCTGGTCCCAGAAGAACTTCGCGTCCGACAGCCGCGCGCGCAGAACGCGCTCGTTGCCCGCGACAATGGCCTTGCCACCGTCCGCGCTCTCCATGTTCGAGACGACGATAAAATGCGGCGCCATCGCGCCGTATTTCGACTCGAGCGCGAAATACTTCTGGTGCGTCCGCATGGCGCTGGTCAGCGCCTCGGGCGGCACCTCCATAAATTCGGCATCGATCGCGCCCATCAGCACCACCGGCCATTCGACCAGCCCGGCCACTTCGTCGAGCAGCGCCGGATCGTCCTTCACGGTCAGCCCGGCGTCCTTCGCGAGCTTCTCCGCCCCCTCCCGAATGCGCGCCTTCCGCACTTCCCGGTCGAGGATGACAAATTTCTTTTCGAGCTTGGCCTGGTAATCGGCGAAATCCGTGACGGCGAATTCGCCGGGATCGAGGAAGCGATGACCGCGGGTCGTGTTGCCATACCTCAGGCGAGTGTCGCCACCAAGATAGGCAACGCCTCTCACAATCTGACCATTGAATATCGCGATGATACTCAAGATCGGACGAACCCAAGTGAGCCCAGTATCAGGAGCAGGTTCTTCTCCCTCCTCCAAGGCCTCTTTCTGGATTGGCTCAACCACATCCCCGGCCAAAGTTCCCAGCAATGCATCAACAGAGACTTCGCGTTCGCCCCAAGCCATCGACTTCGGCCAGGGAAAACGCTGAAGAGTATCTCGCACCACGGCCGAAATGACCTTTGACACCTCGCCACCCTTCTTCTCGGTCACGACGAAATAGAACTCCGCGCCCTTCACCTCGCGGATTTCGCACGCCTCCAGCGAGTCGATCCCGGCGGACTTCATGAACCCCTGGATCGCCTGGTCCGGCGCGCCGACCTTCGGGCCCTTGCGCTCTTCCTTCACGTCCGGCTGCTTTTCCGGCAAGCCATCCACGACCAGCGCGAGGCGCCGTGGCGTCACGTATGCCTCGGCCGTGTCGAACGCCAGCCCGGCGTCCTTCAGCCGCTCAGTCACAAGCCGCTTGAGGTCGTCGGCAGCCCGCGCCTGCATCCGCGCCGGGATTTCCTCGGACCGCAGTTCGATGAGGAGCTCAGGCATCGGCTGCCCCAGCCGCTGCCTCTTCGGACAGATGCCCGCGGCTCTTCAGCCACATCGCGGCGCAGCCCTTGGCCAGCGCCCGGACGCGGCCGATGTAGGCCTGGCGCTCGGTGACCGAAATCA
>JAJFFI010000317.1 GCA_021776755.1 Alphaproteobacteria bacterium
TTCCGGGCGCAGCACGCGCTCGACGATGTTGTGCCAGGTGCTCAGATCCGGCTTGTCCTCGTAGGGCAAGCCGAAATACTTGCAAACCTGCTCGTCGAAGCCGGCCTCGTGATAGGTCAGCGGCACTTCGTAGATCGTGCGCGCATCGAGCGCGGGGATCACCGCATCTTCGGGGATGTTACAGAACAGACCGATCTTGCGGAGCGCGTCCTCGGGAATCTCCCGCTCGCAGCGGCACAGCAGCACCGCGGGCTGGATGCCGACGTTGAGCAGCTCCTTGACGGAATGCTGGGTCGGCTTGGTCTTCAACTCGCCCGCCGACGCGATATAGGGCACCAGCGTCAGGTGCACGAACAGCACCTGGTCGCGGCCGCGCTCGTTGCCAAACTGCCGGATGGCCTCGAGAAAGGGCAGCCCCTCGATATCGCCCACCGTGCCGCCGATTTCGCAGATCATGAAATCCAGATCGCCACTTTCGATGGCGATGAATTCCTTGATCGCCTCGGTGACGTGGGGGATGACCTGCACGGTGGCACCCAGATAATCGCCGCGGCGTTCGCGGGCGATTACTTCCTGATAGATCCGCCCGGCCGTCACATTGTCGGACTGGCGCGAGGCGACACCGGTGAAGCGCTCGTAGTGGCCGAGATCGAGATCGGTTTCGGCACCGTCGTCGGTGACGAACACCTCGCCGTGCTGATACGGGCTCATCGTACCCGGATCGACATTGAGATAGGGGTCGAGCTTCCGGATCCGGACGGTATAGCCGCGTGCCTGCAGCAACGCGCCCAGTGCCGCTGCCGAAAGACCCTTGCCGAGTGAGGAAGCCACGCCGCCGGTTATGAAGATGTACCGCGTCATGGACCTTCACAGTAGCGACCGGGTTGCGGCTTGAAAACCGAAATTGGCATGTGGCCTCAAAAAAAGAGACGGCCCGGAAGCCGCCTCTGAAAATCTATCCCGATCGCGCCGCTAACGGATTGGTTATTCCTCTGATTTCGGTGCCACCGGCACCTGCGGCGTGGTGGCGCCCGCGCCGCCCGTGGCCCCCGCGGTCGACCCCGACGCGGTCGCACCCGCGCCGCCGCCGCCGACGACCGACCGAGATTCGCGCGTCGCACCCGCCATGATCGCAAGCGTGATGCTGGTCGCCATGAAGCAGGCCGCGAGCACCGCGGTCGTCCGGGTCAGCAGGTTCGCGGTCGCACGGCCGGTCAGGAAGCCGCCGCCACCGCCGCCGCCGCCACCGCCGATGCCAAGCCCGCCACCCTCGCTCCGCTGCAACAGGACCGAGATGACGAGCGCGATCGCGACCATCAGATGAACGACCAGGATGATGACTTCCATTATCTTTCTCCGGCGGCTGCCAGGTCTCTTTCGGCGCCGCCTTGCTGTGCGGGTGCGCGTGGTTCGGCGCGCCCGTTTGTCCGGATGCGGGCTATGTAATGGTTCGGCGCGCCAAAATCCAGTTCAGACTTGGCAGCTCCGCTTTAAATGGCCGCGTTACGCGGCCGTCGCGGCGATGGCGAGAAAGTCTTCCGCCTTCAGGCTCGCCCCGCCGATCAACGCACCATCGACGTCCTCGAGCGCGAGCAATTCGGCGGCATTGCCGGGCTTGACCGATCCGCCGTAGAGGATTCGCATCGCGTCCGCCTCCGGCAGCAGCCCCCGGATATGACGGTGCATGCCGGCGACATCGTCGGGCGTCGCGGACTTGCCGGTGCCGATTGCCCAGACCGGTTCATAGGCCACGACCGTATTCGTGGCCGTGGCGCCCTCGGGCAGCGAGCCTTCGATCTGACCTGCAGCGACCGTGTGGGCCTGCCCCGCATCGCGCTCGGCTTCGGTTTCGCCGACACAGACGATTGCAACCAAACCGGCCCGGTGCGCCGCTTCGGCCTTGGCCCGGACCTCGGCATCGCGCTCGCCATGGCCGGCGCGGCGCTCGGAATGGCCGACGATGACGTGGCTGCAGCCGAGGTCGGCCAGCATTTCGGCCGCAATGTCGCCGGTATGCGCGCCACTGGCATCGGCGTGGCAATCCTGGCCGCCGACCGAGACCGGCCGGTCCGGCAGCGCCGTCTTCCCGACGGTATCGAGGACCGCGTGCAACAACGTCGCCGGCGGGCAGATCAGCAGGTCGCAGCTCGGCTGTGGCCCCGACCCCGCCGCCACCGCCGCTGCCAGCGCGGTGCCGTCGGCGGACAGCATGTTCATCTTCCAGTTCCCGGCAATCAGCACGCGGCGCACGTGGGCGTCTCCTCACTGTTCGGGCCCTGGTCCGGTTCGGACCGGGCGCCGGCTTCATACCACAGCCCCTTTGCGCCCGTCACGAAATCGCCCCATCGCCCATTGATACAAGGGGCGATACAAGGGGCGATACAGAAGGCGATATTCGCGGCAAAATCACAGGGTTGTTGGTTGCGGGCGGCAGGACCCCTACCTATTATGCGCGCGCCTCGACGGACGGCAGCGGTGCCGTCCGAAGGTGTGAGGCCCAAACAAGAGGGAATACGACATGTTGAGAGCCATGCGGGCATCCGCAAAGCACTGGGTAATGGGCATCCTGTTCGGATTGCTGATCCTGAGCTTCGCGGTCTGGGGCATCGGCGACATCTTCACCGGCGGCGGCGCAGGCACATCGGTCGGCGAGGTTGGCGGCGAGGAAATCCCGGCATACGAATTCCGCCAGCTCTATCAGCGCGAGCTTGCGACCGTGACCCAGCGGCTCGGCGGGCGGGTCGATCCGGCCTTCATCGCCCAACTCGGTCTTGGGCCCCAGGTCGCAAACCGCATCGGCGAACGGATGATGTTCGACATCGCGGCGCGCGACATGAAACTCGCGATCCCCGACCAGGTGGTCGCCGACTACGTTCGCGCGCAACCGACGTTCAGCCCGCTCGGCCGCTTCAGCCAGACCCAGTACGAACAGATCCTTCGCGCCCAGGGCATGAACCCGGCCTACTACGAGGCGCGGGTGCGCGCCGATCTTCGCCGCAGCCAGCTGCTCGAGAGCATTCTTGCGCCCGAGGTTGCGCCCAAGGTCCTGACCGATGCACTGGTCAAGTTTTCGAGCGAGCAGCGCACCGCCGACATGGTGGAAATCCTGTCCAAGGACGCTCCCGTCGCCGAGCCCACCGAGAAAGAGCTCGAGGAGTTCCTCAAGAAATACGAGAAACGCTTCATGACGCCGGAGCTTCGATCGTTCACCGCGATCGTGATCGATCCCAAGGATCTCGTGAAAACGATCGAAGTGCCCGAGGAGCAGCTCAAGGCAGAGTACGAGGCCCAGAAGGCGAGCCTGGCGACGCCTGAAAAGCGCAGCCTTGCGCAACTGTTCTTCAAGACCGAAGCCGAAGCCAAGGCCGCCTATGGCGAGCTCAAGGGCGGCAAGGAGTGGGATGAGG
>JAJFFI010000318.1 GCA_021776755.1 Alphaproteobacteria bacterium
CGGCCCTTGGTGACGATCTTTCGGCCGCCACTGACGCTGACGCGCCCCTGCACTGGCGCGCCCTTCCGACGCTCGACAATCCCCCTGCGCTGCCGGCCGGGGCGCAACCGCTGAGTGGCGTCGTCGATGCGCCGGCCGCACTTGCCCGGCGGCTCTCGCAGATCGGTGTCGTCGACGGTGATGCCGACGGCGCGCGCCTGCGGGGTGATCTCAAACCGGGCCAGCGGCTGGTCAGCCGCGAAGGCGGTCTGTGGCGCTGGGACGGCTTCACGATGTCTGCCGGTGCGCCGTCCGCCGCCGCGACCCGGCTTGCCCAGCGCAACCGGCTTGCCGAACTTAAGGGCGAGATTTCGGAAGCCGAGGCGGGTCTGAGTGAAATCCGTACCGCCTTCGAGCGCGCGAAAGATGCCAGCGCGGAGGCCGAGGCCCGCGAGAAAACCGCGCGTGCCGCGCTGTCCGAGGCCCACAACGAGCTTTCCGAAAGCCGCAACACGTTTGCGGAAATTTCCGAGAAAGCCGCCACCGCCGTCTCGCGCATCGCCTCGATCAACGAGGCAGAGGAAGATATCCGGGCTGATCTGGGCGACGCGGACGAGGAACTGACGCGGCTTCGCGCAACCAGCACCAACGTCGAAAACCTCGATGAGGCGCGCGCCGAGCAGGAGACCTTGCGCACCGACCTCGCGGCCCGGCGCGCGGTGCTGGTCGAGGCACAGAAAGAGAGCGCGGCCATCGCCCGGGAAACCGAGGTGCGCGAGCGACGGGTCGAGACCATCGACGCCGAGGTTGGTTCGTGGAAGGCGCGGGCCGAGAACGGGGTCAGCCAGATCGAGCAGCTCAAGGCGCGGGCCGATGCGGTCGAGGCGGAGCTTGCGGCACTCGCCGACGGCCCGGCGCAGATTCAGGAAAAACGCTCGGGCCTGCTCGACGCCGTCACCGCCTCCGAAGCGCGGCGGAATGCGGTCGCCGACGAACTCGCGACCGCCGAAGCCACGGCCGCCGAACTCGACAAGGTGCTCAAGGAGAACGAATCGCTGCTTGCCGACATGCGCGAGAACCGCGGCATCCAGCAAGGCGGCGTGCGCCAGGCGCAGCAGACCTGCGACACAGTGCAGGAACGCATCCGCGAGCGGCTTGACTGCGCGCCCGCGGGCGTCCTCGAAGCCGGTGCCCTGACCGAGAAGGAACGCGACGACCTGCCCGACTACGATGCCGCCGACGCCAAGCTCCAGCGCCTGTTCCGGGAACGCGACACGATGGGCCCGGTCAACCTCCGCGCCGAGCAGGAAGCCGAAGAGCTGACCGAGCAGATCGAGTCCCTCGGCGTCGAGCGCGAGGATCTGACCGGCGCGATTGCCAAGTTCCGCCAGGGCATCGCCGAGCTCAACCGCGAAGGCCGCGAGCGGCTGCTCAAATCCTTCAAGGTCGTGGACGAGCACTTCCAGGACCTGTTCGTGCGCCTGTTCGGTGGCGGGCGTGCGCATCTGAAGCTGACCGACGCCGACGACCCGCTGAACGCCGGCCTCGAAATCCTCGCGAGCCCGCCGGGCAAACGCCTGCAAACGCTGTCGCTGCTCTCGGGCGGCGAGCAGGCGCTGACCGCGCTTGCCCTGCTGTTCGCGGTCTTCCTGACCAATCCCGCGCCGATCTGTGTGCTCGACGAGGTCGACGCACCGCTGGACGACGCCAATGTCGACCGCATCTGCACCCTACTCGAAGGCATGTCGAGTTCGTCGTCGACGAAATTCATCCTCATCACCCATCACCGCATGACCATGGCCCGCATGGACCGGTTGTTCGGCGTGACCATGCCCGAGCGTGGCGTGTCCCAGATGGTGTCGGTCGACCTGCAAAGCGCCGAACAGCTCCGGGAATCGGCTTAAAGCATCTAACTATCTGATATTAAATATTAAATAGGCCCCTGGCGGCGGGGATTGCCGCTTGACAGCCTATCCCCCCTTCAATATGTTGCGGCGCAACCAAGCGCGGCGGGTTTGTCGTGCGCGGCGAGTAGAAAGAAGGCCCGGGACAACCGTTCCGGCGCCCGGTTTCCAGGACCGATCGAACGCTGCAGACCGCCCGGGAGAGCGCCATGACAGGGGGCAAACCGGATCCAGCGGACAGGCAGCCGGGCACCGAGGACTTCGATGCCCGGCTCAAGGCGGCGATCAGCCGGGATGCCGGAAAGAGCGCCGGAAGGGATGAGGAAACCCGCAGCGGCGTCAACATGGCGTTCAGGATCGGCATCGAGCTGGTCGCGGGCGTCGTCGTCGGGGTCCTCATTGGCTGGGCACTCGACCGGTGGCTCGACACCGCGCCCTGGTTGATGGTGCTGTTCTTTTTTCTTGGCTCTGCCGCGGGTATGATAAATGTGTACCGCACGATGAGCGGTATCGGCCACGGGGTCGGCTATCGTCCCGAAGAGGACAAGCCAAAGGCGCCTGCCGGGCCAGACGGGAAAGACCCCCGGGAAACCTGACGGTTCCGGGGACGAGGAGAGGGAAAGCCGGGCGGCATCGCACAAAGCGACCTGACCCTGGCGGATGAATTCAGGGGAACACCGTGGCCGCAGGCGACAGCCCACTCGCGCAGTTCAAGATCAAG
>JAJFFI010000319.1 GCA_021776755.1 Alphaproteobacteria bacterium
GAGCGTATTCGCGCGCTTGAAGAAAAGATCAAGAAACTTGAGCAGACGTCAACCCGCAGCCAAGGAGGCGGCACAGGCAGCATGCCCGAAATTCTCGCCGGTGCAAGCGCCTACAGGGCTTACCCCACTCGATGGGGCATAGGCGAAAAAGTTTACCAAATAACGCTTGGCAATGGTGGCTCATTGAGAGGCAAGTTCGATCACACCGGCAGCCCGGGTATGATGGCGGTTTCTTCCGGCCGAGACAGTGGCAAGTGGTGGATCAAGGGAGGCAGCCTGTGCACAAAATGGAGCAAGTGGGAGGGCAGCAAGACCATCTGCTACACGCTGACGAAAAAGGGCGAGTCGGTGTTCGCGTCCGGCGGCGGCCTGCTTTCGGGGAAAATCAGGTAGCGCCGCGAATTTGCTTGCGCGATAGTCCGGCCAACCCCGAAAGATCGCGAGAGCACCCATGGCCCAGCCGAAAGCCGCCAATACCGACAGCACCCCGCCGCCCCTGAACGTCCAGCCGCCGGCCGGCAATGTGCTGGAGATGATCGGCAACACACCGATGATCGAGGCAAGGGGGTTCGACACCGGGCCGTGCAAGCTCTTCCTCAAACTCGAGAACCAGAACCCGGGCGGATCGATCAAGGACCGCATCGGGCTGTCGATGATCAACGCCGCCGAACGGAGTGGCAAGATCAAGCCCGGCGGCACGCTGATCGAGGCAACCGCCGGCAACACCGGGCTGGGCCTGGCGCTGGTCGCCGCACAGAAGGGCTATCGCCTTATCATCGTGCTGCCCGACAAGATGAGCCAGGAGAAGGTGTTTCACCTGCGCGCACTCGGCGCCCAGGTGGTGATGACCCGCTCGGATGTCGGCAAGGGCCACCCGGAATACTACCAGGACTATGCCGAACGGATCGCTTCCGAAACGGAGAACTCGTTCTATGTGAACCAGTTCGGCAATGCCGCCAACGTCGAGGCGCACTACACCACTACCGGCCCCGAAATCTGGGAGCAGATGGCCGGTGACGTCGATGCGGTCGTGTGCGGTGTCGGCTCGGGCGGCACCATCACCGGGCTCGGCCGTTTCTTCGAGGAAAAATCCCCCAAGACCGAGATGATCCTGGCCGACCCCGAGGGCTCGGTGCTGGCCGACTATGTGAACACCGGCAAGATGGCCGAGGAGGTCGGTAGCTGGCTCGTCGAGGGCATCGGCGAGGACTTCATGCCGCCGATCGCCGAGCTCGACAGGGTGAAAAAAGCCTACCTGGTGTCCGACAAACTGGCCTTCCTGACGGCCCGCGAGTTGCTGGCAAAGGAGGGCATTCTTGCAGGCTCGTCGACCGGCACGCTGATCACCGCGGCGCTCAAATACTGCCGCGAACAATCGGAGGAAAAGCGCGTCGTCACCTTCGTTTGCGACTCGGGCAACAAGTACCTCTCGAAGATGTACAACGACTACTGGATGATCGATCAGGGCTTCCTCGAACGGGAAAGCCAGGGCGACCTCCGCGACCTGATTGCGCGCCGTCACGGCGACCGCGCGACTGTCACGCTTGGCCCCGACGAGCCGATCAGCACGGCGCTCACCCGCATGAAGCTCTATGACGTGTCGCAGATCCCGGTGCTCGACGGCGACAAGGTCGTCGGCCTGATCGACGAATCCGATATCCTGCTTGCGATCTATGAAAACGAGGGCCGCTTCCTCGACCCGGTGAAGACCGCGATGAGCGAGCGCCTTCAGACGGTCTCGCCGAACCGCCCGCTCGAGGCGCTGCTGCCGATCTTCGCCCGCGACATGGTCGCGATCGTGAAGGACGGAGAAAAGTTCCTCGGCCTCATTACCCGGATGGATCTGCTGAACTACCTCCGCCGGCGCCGGGCCGAGGGGTAGTCCCGACCCATCCCGTCGTTTCGACAGAGGGCGTAGCCCGGCGGAAAAATCTCGCGGCGACAAGCCGGCATTGCCGGAAGCCGAAACGAGATTTTTCCCTTCGGTCGAAATGACGGTCCTGAATTTTCCGTTGGCCTTGCCATCCCTCCCCGCCGATGTATCTCTCTCGACAGACGCCACCTGACAGGATCCTGCCCATGCCCCGCCGCAACCGCCCGCTCGGCTTTGCCACCCGGACGATCCACGCCGGCCAGTCGCCCGACCCGACCACCGGTGCGATCATGCCGCCGATTTATGCGACCTCGACCTACGTCCAGGAAAGCCCCGGCAAGAACAAGGGCTATGAATACGCGCGCGGCAAGAACCCGACCCGCATGGCCTACGAGCGCTGCATCGCCGATCTCGAATCGGGCGCGGCGGGTTTTGCCTTCGCCTCCGGAATGGCGGCGACCTCGACGGTGCTGGAACTGATCGATGCCGGCAGCCATGTGCTGACCATCGACGACCCATACGGCGGCACCTACCGATTGTTCAAGACGGTGCGCGAGCGCTCGGCCGGGCTCGAGTTCTCGCTGATCGACATGACAGATCCCGCCCGCATCAAGGCGGCGATCCGTCCTGAAACCAAGATGATCTGGATCGAGAGCCCGACCAATCCGCTGTTGCGCCTCGTCGACCTGCAGGCGGTGGCCGACCTCGGGCGCGAGCACGGCATTCTCACGGTCTGCGACAACACATTCGCGACCCCTTACGTGCAGCGACCCCTCGAGCTCGACTTCGATATCGTCGTGCATTCGGCGACCAAATACCTGAACGGACATTCCGATATTATCGGCGGCGTGGCGGTTGTCGCCTCCCTCGTTATTGGATTTGAAGATTTATTCGCCACTCGCATCAATCCCATCGTGATG
>JAJFFI010000320.1 GCA_021776755.1 Alphaproteobacteria bacterium
GCTGCTTCGTCACCCTGACGCCTGGGTCGTCGCTCAATCTCGACAGCCTGCTCGAGCATCTCGAAGCCGGCGGCATCGCCAAGATGCGCTGGCCCGAACGTCTCGAGGTGATCGCGGAAATGCCGATGACGCCGACCAAGAAGATCATCAAGGGCGAACTCATCTCGATGCTGTGATGCGGGATGGTGTCACAACGGGAGCTTCACCCTGAGGCGCCGGCAAAGCCGGCCTCGAAGGGCGAAGCGGGCTGCGTTGAGACCTGGCCCCGCATCCTTCGAGGCGGCCGGTGGCCACACCTCAGGATGAAGCCAGAGTTGGCGGCGGCAGTGATGGGATTCTGCAACCCGGCGTCATTTCGACCAAAGGGAGAAATCCTGTTACCACCGCCGACAGTGTTGGCAGTGGAAGCAAGATTTCTCCGCCGCTTCGCGCCGTTCGAAATGACGCGCTAGGTGAACAGGCGTTGCAGCCACCCGCCGCATTGACTAAACCCGCGCCATGACAGACGCGCAAAATTCCGACCCCGAGCCGCCGCTCAAGGCCGCCGTCATCCCGGTCACGCCGTTCCAGCAGAACTGTTCGCTGGTCTGGTGCACGAAGACCATGAAGGCCGCCTTCGTCGATCCCGGCGGCGACGTCGACAAACTGGTGGCCGCCGCCGATGAGGCCGGGGTTACGGTTGAGAAAATTCTGCTGACTCACGGCCATCTCGACCATGCTGGCGGGGCGGCGGACCTTTCCGATCACTACGGCGGCCTGCCCATAGAGGGGCCGCAGAAGGAAGAGTCTTTCTGGCTCGACCAGATGGAGAAGCAGGGCGAGATGTTCGGCTTCGCCGATGTCCGCGAATGCCAGCCCGACCGCTGGCTCGAGGAAGGCGACACGGTCACCGTCGGCGAGGCGACCTTCGAGGTGCTCTACTGCCCCGGCCACACGCCGGGCCATGTGGTGTTCTTTCACCGCGGGTCGAACCTCGCCTGGGTCGGCGACGTCTTGTTCCAGGGCTCGATCGGGCGGACTGATTTCCCGCGCGGCGACCATGCCCAGCTCATCGCCTCGATCCGCGACAAGCTCTGGCCGCTCGGCGATGACGTGACCTTCGTGCCCGGCCACGGCCCGCTCTCGACCTTCGGTCACGAGCGCCAGACCAACCCCTTCGTCGGCGACAATGCCATTTCAGAAGGGGCTGCGTCATGAGTGCAGAGACGGAAACCGAAGACCGCCGCGACTTCATCCGCGACATCGTCCGCACGGACCTAGATGCTGGCAAGGTCGATACCGTTGTCACCCGCTTCCCGCCGGAGCCGAATGGCTTTCTGCATATCGGGCATGCAAAATCGATCTGCCTGAATTTCGGTGTCGCGGGCGAGTTCGGCGGGCGCTGCAACCTGCGTTTCGACGACACGAATCCCGCCAGGGAAGAGCAGCTCTATATCGACGCCATCGAGGAGGACGTGCGCTGGCTCGGCTTCGACTGGGGTGGGGATGCCAAACACGCCTCCGACTATTTCGAGGAGCTCTACGGTTATGCCCGTCACCTGATCCGCGAGGGTAAGGCCTACGTCGATGACCAGACCGCCGACGAGATCCGCGAGACCCGGGGGACGCTGACCGAGCCCGGCACGCCGAGCCCTTTCCGCGACCGCAGCCCGGAGGAAAACCTCGAGCTCTTTGAGAAAATGCGCGCGGGCGCGTTCGAGACCGGCGCCCGGGTGCTGCGGGCGAAGATCGACATGGCCTCGGGCAACATCAACATGCGGGACCCGGTGCTCTACCGCATCCTGCACGCGACCCATCCGCGCACCGGTGACGCCTGGCACATTTATCCGACTTACGATTTCGCCCACGGCCAGTCCGACGCCATCGAAGGCGTGACCCACTCGCTCTGCACGCTCGAATTCGAGGATCACCGCCCCCTCTACGATTGGCTGATCGAAAACCTGCCGGTGCCCTCGCGCCCGTATCAGTACGAGTTCGCGCGGCTTAACCTGACCCATACGGTGCTCTCGAAGCGCCGGCTGATCCAGCTGGTCACGGAGGGCCATGTCTTGGGCTGGGACGACCCGCGCATGCCGACGCTGGCGGGCCTTCGCCGCAAGGGCGTGCCGCCCGAGGCCGTCGTCGAGTTTACCAAACGCATCGGCGTCACCAAGGCCGACAACCTGGTCGAGGTGCAGATGCTGGACGCCGCCGTGCGCGATCACCTGAACGCCACGGCCGAACGCCGCATGGGCGTGCTGCGCCCGCTCAAGGTTGTGATCGAAAATTATCCCGAAAACGAGACGGAAGAGCTCGACGCGGCCAACCATCCGAACGACGAGAGCGCCGGCACCCGCAAGGTGCCGTTCGGGCGGGAAATCTACATCGAGGCCGGTGACTTCATGGAAGACCCGCCGAAGAAATTCTTCCGCCTCGCATCCGGCCGTGAGGTCCGCCTGCGCTTTGCCTACTTCATCACCTGCACGGATATCGTGAAGAACGCCGCTGGCGAGGTCATCGAGGTGCGTGCGATCTACGACCCCGCGACCCGCGGCGGCGACGCGCTGGACGGCCGCAAGGTCAAGGGCACGATCCACTGGGTCGCGGCCGGGACCGCCCTCGACGCCGACGTGCGGCTCTACGATCACCTCTTCGCCGAGGAAGTGCCGGGTAAGGACCGGGACTGGCTCGAAGACCTGAACCCGGACGCCCTCGAGGTTCTGACCGGTTGCAAGCTCGAGCCGATGCTGGCCGATGCGGTGCCGGGCGTGCCAGTGCAGTTCGAGCGCACCGGCTACTTCACGCCCGACCCCGACAGCACACCGGAGCACCTAGTGTTCAACCGCACCGTCGGCCTCCGCGACAGCTGGGCGAAGGCGCAGCAGAAGAGCTGAGTCGTGCGCGCCGATCTCGAAGCGGAACGCGCAACGCTGCAGGAAGAAATTGCGCGACTCGAAGAAGCCGCGGGTGAATTTTCGTCGATGCTCGGCGAGCTCGACCATGCCGCGCGCCGGGTCCGGGACGGGCTTGAGCGCACCGGCGGCATAGCTCCCGAACTCGAGCGCAAACGTGCAGCGCTCGACGAGAACCGCAAGATCGCCGCCGGAGATGCCGATGCCGTGCAGCGGCGCCTGGCTGCGGCCCGCGGCCGGCTGCAACAGGTCGAAGCGGAACTCTCCAGCGGCACCCCTTGACCTTCCCGTGACTGGAAGCCTTATCTGACAGTCATGGATACACACGATCAGAAGAACTCTGCCTGCCATGACAGCGCAGACGCCGCGCCGTCCTCTCACGGCGATCACCACCACTCCCGCCCGGCCCCCGAGGGCGCGGCCTGGTACTGCCCCATGTGCGAAGGCGTCGAGAGCGACACGCCCGGCGACTGCCCCAAGTGCGGCATGGCGCTCGAGTCCGCGCGGCCTCAGGCAAATGTCACGAAGTACACCTGTCCGATGCATCCGGAGATCGTCCGCGATGAACCGGGCGACTGCCCGATCTGCGGTATGGCGCTCGAGCCGATGGAGGTCGCCGCCGGTCCGGGTGAGAACGCCGAGCTCAAGGACATGACCCGGCGCTTCTGGGTCGGCGCGGTGCTTGCGGTGCCGCTTCTCGTGTTGACCATGGGCGAGATGGTGCCGGGCTTTGCGGCGTTGATCACCGGCGCCTGGAACGGCTGGGTCCAACTCGCACTCGCGACGCCGATCGTGTTTTGGAGTGGCTGGCCGCTGCTGCTGCGTGGCGCCCGATCGTTCCGGACGATGAACCTCAACATGTTCTCGCTGATCGCGCTCGGCGTGATGGCGGCCTATGTGTTCAGCCTCGCTGCCCTGATATTCCCGGGCATTCTGCCGCCCGAGTTCCTCGGCGAAGGTGGCTTGCCGCCATTCTATTTCGAGGCGGCAGGCGTGATCACCGTGCTCGTGTTGCTCGGCCAGGTCCTCGAATTACGGGCGCGCGAGAAGACTGGCGATGCGGTGCGCGCGCTGCTCGACCTTTCCCCCAAGACCGCGCGCCGTGTCACCGACGGCGGCGATGACGAGGAAGTTCCGGTCTCCGAAATTCAGCCCGGCGACAAGCTCCGGGTGCGCCCCGGCGAAAGCGTTCCGGTGGATGGTGAAATCGTGGATGGCTCCAGCACGGTCGATGAATCGATGCTCACCGGGGAGCCCGCGCCCGTGTCCAAGGGCAAGGGCGACCATGTGATCGGCGCGACGCTGAACCAGCGCGGCAGCTTCGTGATGCGTGCCGAGGAGGTCGGTGGTGACACCATGCTCGCGAAAATCGTCGAGATGGTCTCGGCCGCACAGCGGTCGCGCGCACCGATCCAGCGGCTGGCCGACAAGGTTGCCGGCTGGTTCGTGCCCGCGGTGATCCTTATTGCCGTGGTGGCTTTCGTCGGATGGAGCGTCTGGGGTCCGGCGCCGGCGATGCTCTACGGCCTGATCGTTGCGGTTTCCGTGCTGATCATTGCGTGCCCCTGCGCCATCGGGCTCGCGACACCGATGTCGATCATGGTCGGCACCGGCCGCGGCGCCAATGCCGGCGTCCTGTTCCGGGATGCGGCCGCCCTCGAGCGGCTCGAGAAGGTCGACACCATCGTTGTCGACAAGACCGGCACCCTGACCGAGGGCCGGCCCGAAGTCACCGCGGTGCTAACCAACGAAGGTGTCAGCGAGGAAGACGTCCTCCGGCTTGCCGCCGCGGTCGAGCGGGACAGCGAACATCCGCTGGCAGAAGCCGTGCTGCGCGCCGCCGACGAACGGGATCTGAAAGTTCCGAACGTGAAGGATTTCGATTCCGTCACGGGCAAGGGTGTTGTCGGCGTGGCCGACGGCAAGGACATCCGGCTCGGCAACAAGGCGCTAATGGAGGCGGACAGCATCGACACTTCGGCGCTCGACGATGGCGCGCGCAAGGAACGTGAGGCCGGCGGCGGGGCGATGTTCCTGGCGGCTGACGGCAAGCTGCTCGGCGTCATCGTGGTCAAGGACCCGATCAAGAAATCGACGCCCGACGCGATCCGGGCCCTGCACGATGCGGGGCTGACGGTCGTCATGCTGACCGGCGACAGCGCCACGACCGCAGAGGCGGTGGCCAAAGAGATCGGTATCGACAAGGTCGTCGCCGACGTGCTGCCGGAAGACAAGCAGGCCGAGATCAAGCGGTTGCAGGGCGAGGGCAGGGTGGTGGCGATGGCGGGCGACGGTATCAACGATGCCCCCGCACTGGCCCAGGCGGATGTCGGCATTGCGATGGGCACCGGCACCGACGTCGCCATCGAAAGCGCGGGCGTCACGCTGGTGAAGGGCGATCTCGCGGCCCTCGCCCGTGCCCGGGCGCTGTCGTCGGCGACCATGAGGAACATCCGCCAGAACCTGGTGTTCGCTTTCGGCTACAATGTTCTCGGCATACCGATCGCGGCGGGCGTGCTCTATCCGGTGTTCGGGCTGCTGCTCTCGCCGATGATCGCGGCCGCCGCAATGAGCCTGAGTTCGGTCTCGGTGATCGGCAACGCGCTGCGATTGCGCCGCGCCGATATCGGAGGCGGGGCATGAACATCGGACGCGCCGCCGAGCTCTCCGGCTTGCCGCCGAAGACCATCCGATACTACGAGGAAGCAGGGCTGGTGATCGCGGGCCGCCTCGACAACGGGTATCGGGACTACGCCGAGACCGACGTGCACAAGCTTTCGTTTCTCCGGCGGGCGCGGAGACTGGGATTTTCAGTCGAGGAATGTCGCCGGCTGCTCTCGCTCTATGAGGACAAGGACCGCGCGAGTGCCGACGTGAAGCGGCTCGCCGCGGATCACCTGAACGACATCGAGACCAGGCTCGTGGAACTGACGGAGCTTCGCGACACGCTCCGCACGCTCGTTGTGGCGTGTCAGGGCAACGACCGGCCGGACTGCCCGATCATCGATAACCTGGCCGCCGGATAGGCTTGGATCACCCTGTGGCGGATTTTGGGAACAGCGGTGGTGCGCCGTCCGGTGCAGGAGATCCGTCGAGCGGGTAGAGCAGCGTCCAATACAAGTCGAACACGCCCGGGCGCTGCGGCTGCATCAGGTACTGGAAATGCATAAGCCGGAAGTTCCAGCGGTACCGCCAGTAATATTTCGTTCCGAGCATGCGGGCGTAGCCCGGGTCGATGTGCAGCGGGGGCGGCCGTTCGATGCCAGCCTTCTTCAGCAGATGCCCACGCACCGGGCCGAAGAAATAGGTCGCGACCAGGTCCTGCCAGCCGCTGACATCCGTCCAGACGACATTTGGTTCGGACGCCGCATCGACGATGGCCGCGCGAAGGGCATCGCCGCCGGGCCCTTTGGTAACAGCAGCGAATC
>JAJFFI010000033.1 GCA_021776755.1 Alphaproteobacteria bacterium
AATGGTTCCGGCGCGCGGCCCAGGCGGGCTATCCGGCAGCCCAGAACAATCTCGGCGAGATGTACTACCGGGGCGAGGGTGCAGCGCGCGACTACGTGAAAGCCGCACAATGGGTCCGCGAGGCCGCCAAGGCCGGGCACCCCGGCGCACAGTACAATCTCGGCTATCTCTACCGGTTCGGCCAGGGCGTCGAGACCAGCGACGAGCGCGCGATGTTCTGGCTGCAGAAGGCCGCCGACTTCGGCGTCGCCAAGGCGATGAGCCATCTTGCCAGCATATACCGCGACGGGCGCGGCGTGCCGGCCGATCCGGCGGAAGCGTATTTCTGGTTTGCGCTGGCCAGCGAACAGGGCATCGCCTCAGCCGCTACGCGGCGGGACGCGGTCGCCGCCCGGCTTACCGAAACCGAACGCAAGGCCCAGCTTCGCCGCGTCGCAATGTGGTTGCCGCGGGCCAAATTCTGACCGCGCCGGCCCCCTGGGTTCAGGTTTCGGTCTTGATCTGCTCGGCGGCGACCCCGAGCAGTTCGTCCATCTTCCGGCGCAGCGTGTCCCGGTCCATGCTGATCTTCTTGGCTTCGAAATCGGCGAGCACCTTGCGCAGCACGTCGTCATCGCCAGGCTCGTCGAAGTCGGACGCGACGACATCCCGGGCATAGGCCTCGGCCGCGTCGCCCTCGATGCTCAGCAAGCCTGCCGCCCACAACCCGAGCAGCTTGTTGCGCCGGGCCTGCGCCTTGAACGCCTGCTCCTTGTCGAGCTTGTACTTGGCCTCGAAGCCTTTCTCGCGATCGTCAAAACTGGTCATGGGGTCCCCTTCTCAAGGCTGACTGCGGATGGATGGAAACGGGTTCGACCGCCCGGTTCCTGTTCCGCCCTTATATAGTGATCCCCCGGCGCTTGTGCACCCGCAAATCCGGGTGCTATGCCCGCCGTCATGTGCACATTTGTGATCCTGCGCCGCCCGGGCGCGGCCTGGCCGGTGCTGATCGCGGCCAACCGGGACGAAATGCAGGATCGGCCCTGGCGCCCTCCCGCGCGGCACTGGCCCGACCGCCCTGACGTTGTCGCGGGGATCGACGATCTTGCCGGCGGGACCTGGTTCGGGATCAACGATCATGGCGTGGTGGCCGGCATCCTGAACCGCATGGGCAGCCTGGGCCCCGCCGCCGGCAAGCGCTCGCGGGGCGAACTGGTGCTGGATGCCCTCGATTTCGCCGATGCGGCAGATGCGGCTGCGTCCCTCGGCGAGGTGGCGCCCGAAGCGTACCGGCCGTTCAACCTCGCGATTGCCGACAACCGGGATGCGTTCTGGGTGCGCAACACCGGTGAAGACGTCACGGTGGTCCCCATCGGCGAGGGCCTTCACATGCTGACCGCCCACGACATGGACGACACCGGATCGGCGCGAATCCGCGGGCATCGGCCGCGTTTTGCGGCAGCACCGCCGCCGGAACCCGAGGACGGCGACTGGAAGGCCTGGATCGAGGTGCTGGCAAGCCGCGTACCCTGGGAAGGCAAGGCGCGCGAGGGCGCCATGAACGTCGTCACCGATTTCGGCTTCGGTACCGTGTGCTCGAGCCTCGTGGCACTGCCCGCGCCCGCGAATCCGGGCACGTCGGACCCGGCAAAGCCGGTGTTCCTCTTTGCCGCCGGACGGCCCGATGAGGCGGCTTTCAAGCCGGTGGCGATGTCGGGCGACGGTGCCGCGCCGGGTTGATTGTTTTGCCGCTGCACTGCTGATATACCGGCCCGAGATTTCCCCGGCGCGCCGGCGGCGGCCCGCCGTGCGCCCGCCTCCTCGAGGAGGGTTCCATGGCCAGACGCAGACGCATTTACGAAGGCAAGGCGAAGGTGCTTTTCGAAGGCCCCGAGCCCGGCACCATCGTGCAGTATTTCAAGGACGACGCCACCGCCTTCAACAACAAGAAGAAGGGCGTCATCACCGGCAAGGGTGTGCTCAACAACCGCATCTCGGAGTACCTGATGATGCGGCTGGCCGAGGTCGGCATCCCGACGCATTTCGTGCGCCGCCTCAACATGCGCGAGCAGCTTGTCCGCGAGGTCGAGATCATCCCGCTCGAGGTCGTCGTGCGGAACGTCGCGGCAGGCTCGATCTCCGAGCGCCTCGGCGTGCCCGAAGGCACCCCCCTGCCCCGCTCGATCGTCGAGTACTACCTGAAATCCGACGAGCTCGGCGACCCGATGGTGAGCGAGGAGCACATCACGGCGTTCGGCTGGGCGGTGCCGCAGGACCTCGACGACATGATGCACATGGCGCTCCGCATCAATGACTTCCTCACGGGTCTCTTCCTCGGTGTCGGCATCAAGCTCGTCGACTTCAAGCTCGAGTTCGGGCGGCTCTATGACGACGAGGACATGCGTATCGTGCTGGCCGACGAGATCACGCCCGACAGCTGCCGGCTCTGGGACACCGAGACCAACGAGAAGATGGACAAGGACCGCTTCCGCCGCGACATGGGCAAGGTCGAGGAAGCCTATCAGGAGGTCGCGCGCCGGCTCGGAATCCTCCCCGAATCCGGCCCCCGCGACATGAAGGGCCCGAACGTCATGCAATAAGGGCG
>JAJFFI010000321.1 GCA_021776755.1 Alphaproteobacteria bacterium
CGGCCGTCCTCCGTAAAGCACGGCCGGCACCGCGATGAGCGCCGAAATCCAGTGCATCAACCCGCGCGTCGCGGGGCCCATGTCCTGCACCGCCCCGGCCCAGACCGCCACGGACAGCAACATGATGTTGCTGGCGGCAAACCCGGTCACGGCCAGCGCCCGGAACAACTGCCGGTCATGCTGCGCGGCGGCACTGTCGAGGGCCGCGGCATCGAACGGCGCCACCCGGTAGCCGAGGGCTGCGACTCGTTCGGCCAGATCGTTCGCATGGCTTGCAGCGCCGGTCCATGACAGGCGCAGCCGGCGGGTCGTCACGTTGACCCGCGCCCAGGTCACGGCCGGGTCGCGGGCCAGGACGCTTTCGATCAGCCAGACACAGGCCGCGCAATGCAGCCCGTCGATCATCAGGTCGATCGACCAGACGCCGCGCCGGTCCTGCCGGGCCAGTGCCTCAAGGTCCGGAATCTCCCGCTCGCCGGCGCCATCAGGCCGGAGCGCGCGCACATCGGGGGCGAGACTCCGGCGGTCGTAATAGCTCTCAAGTCCCTGCCCGGTGACGATTGCGTATGCCGTTTCGCATCCCGGACAGCAGAATTCGGCGCTGCCCGGACACGGCAACGCGCAATGCCTGCAAGCGACACCAGCGGCCTCCAGGGCCGCCGGCGCCGCATCCTGGTGCGGAGCGGTCAGGGAACCCGGACGCGGCGGATCCATTTGTACGTCCTCCGGTCGTTCCGAACGCGGATATGGAGATCCCAAAGCCCGCGCAAGGGCGGGGTTGCCCTGCCGGTGAACCTGCCCTCGCCCGCGTCCGTCAGGGTGATGCTGAAATCGTGGCCCTCGGCGGTCGGGCGACGGAAGGCGATCTCCGGCGGCGATGTCCGGAGCGCCTCACCGGACCGGCTACGCACCTCGAAGGAAACGCGCAACGCACCGCCGGCATCCGGCGTCAGCGTCAGGACGGGTTCAAGCCCGAGCGCCTCCTGGCGGGCATTGGCGTCGAGCGCCGCGTTGAAGCCGAGGCCCTGGCGATAGGGTTGTTTGGTCGAGAGACCCGTGAAGCTGCCGAAGGCGAAGTACACTAGGCATCCGTTCGCGACCAGCATCACGGCGAACAGGCCGACGAACGTCCATGGAATCCACCGGCCACCAGGATCGGCCGGTTCGGGACTGGCGGGTGCGGGTTTCATTTCTCGGGACCCCGGAAAACGGTTTCATAGGTACGCGCCTTGCCCGTCACGGTGTCGACAAACCGAAAAACCAGATCTGTGGACTCTCCGTCGAGCCCCGCTTTCGGCGCCGTCACAAAGACCCGGTACGTCGACACGGAATCGAGTTCGACCTGTAAAAAGGCCGTGGTCGTGGATTTCTGAGCGCCGCCGACAACCGTGATTGTCGCCCCCGGAACGCCGGTCAGGGTCATGCTGATCGTGCGTGCGGTTTGGCGGCGGTTCGAAACCTTGACCGTATAGCCGTTCCGGATGTCGCCGTTCGAAAGCGGCACATACAGTGGCTTCCGGTCGCGCAGGATATTCGCGTGGATGTTGGGCCGGGTCATCAAGGTGCCGACCATTCCCGCCGCGACAAGCAGCAAGACGGCCGAATAGATCAAGGTGCGTGGACGGAGGAAGCGGAACACCGGCGGCTTCTTCTCGGCGCGGCGTTCCTGGTTTGCGATCGAGTCGAGCGTGATCAGGTTCGGCGGCCGGCCGATCTTTTCCATGACCGGATTGCAGGCATCGATGCAGAGCCCGCAGCCGATGCATTCGAGCTGTTGTCCGTCGCGGATATCGATGCCGGTCGGGCAAACCGCGACGCACTGGTTGCAGTTGACGCAATCGCCCCGGACCGCGAAGTCCTCATCCTTGTGAAGCCGTCCCCGGGGCTCTCCGCGCCAGTCCTGGTAGGTCACGACGAAAGTGTTTTCGTCCATCATGGCCGCCTGGAAGCGCGGCCAGGGGCACATATAGGTGCAGACCTGCTCGCGCGCCCAGCCCGCCAGCGTATAGGTCGTGAACGTGAAGAGCCCGATGAAGAAATAGACCGTCGTCGATGCCTGGCCCGTGAAAATTTCGCGGACCACGGTTGGCGCGTCGGCGAAATAGAAGATCCACGCACCGCCGGTCAGCACGGCTATCAGCAGCCAGACGCCATGCTTGGCGGCTTTCTTTGCGACCTTGCCGCCGGTCAGCGGGCCCTTGTCGAGTTTCATGCGCGCGTTGCGGTCGCCCTCGATGCGCCGCTCGACCCACATGTAGAGATCGGTCCACACTGTTTGTGGGCAAGCATAGCCGCACCAGATGCGCCCCCCGATGCTGGTCACCAGAAACAGCCCGATCGCCGCCATGATCAGCACCGCAGTCAGATAGTAGACCTCCTGCGCCCAGATCTCGATGAAGAAGAAATAGGCCCGCTCGTGCGCCATATCGACAAGAACCGCCTGGTCCGGCACGCCCGGCCCGCGGTCCCACCGGATCCAGGGCACGGTGTAGTAGATCGTCAGCAGAACTGCGAGCGCCGCCCATTTCAGGCGGCGGAAGAGCCCCTGGACCCGCTTCGGATAGACCCGGTTTCGCGCCGCATAAAGCGGCGGCATCTTGCCGTCATCCTTGATCGTCGTGGCATCGACAACCGCAACCGGCTCATCCTTGGCAGCCAACGCGGGGGCGTCGTTGGTCATGGCGTGTTATTTGCCGCCGCCCAGCGAATGCACATAGATCGTAAGCATCTTGATCGTCTCCGTGTCGAGGCGCCCG